>JBATLS010000455.1:0-3523 GCA_049289435.1 Saprospiraceae bacterium
GTGTTGAGTCTATTGTAAGTGATGCCAAAGTCCACATGCAAAAGATCTCCATACTGAATCACTTGCTCCTTGGGCCTTCCAGAAAAACTTCTGAGATGATCAAATTTATTGTCATCCGAGCGCTGAATTGATACTGTAGGGTGAAACCATGTGTCCAGACCCATATCAGTCACCAATTGACGCAATCTCCATACGATATCATCTGAAGTGGTCGTTCCAACTTTGATAAATTTGGGGTCAAATCCTTTTTTGATGATGTCCCGACTGAGTCCACACAATTGCTTAAAAAATGTAAGCTCCATCTCACTTCTGGTTTCCAGCCATGCTATGGCCAATTTTTCTGCTGAAACAAGGCTATTTTTGTATGCATCCGGAAGAGCCTGAACCAGATGGTCTTTTTCAGTACTGACCAGTCCATCAGCCAGACCAAAGTATTCAGAAGTATTGATCCCTATCTTTCTTGGTTTGTATTTATGGACGAGATTAGTGAGTGCTTCCCATTGGTCCGGATAGACATCTATATTCCACTCACCTTTGAGCAATCTTCCGACATCGTATCTTGCAATGGCTATTTTTTCCAATGGCTGACCTGCTCCCGGATCATAAAAAACCATAATGGTACGCCGTCTTGCTGAAAGCCAGGTAGATGGCAGCATGGTTTTCATCACGGGATCTTCATTGTACTCCCGGGAGATGAGTACCCACATATCAATGCCTTCTCTTCTCATTAGCTGTGGCAGGACTACTTCCATCCTATGCTCAAGCATGCTATCTACCCACACAGATCGTTGTTGCTCCGTCATGATGGTGTGTTGATTCTTTTGGCCATTTGCCATCGTTGCAGATGCTGCGAGTAGCATCATGAAAATTAAACGTCTCATAAAAATATATTTTGGGTAAAAATAATTAATTTTAGTCCGTTTAAAAGGTGTAAATCTATAAAATGGAAAATATATTTATCACGGGCGTTTCTTCGGGAATTGGCCTGGATGCTATGAGGGCTCTGATCGGTGATGGGTATCATGTCATCGGAACTGTACGCAAAGCAAGTGATGCCACACAATTGAAAGATGAATTTGGCGATAAGTGCACCATCCTTACTTTTGATGTCAGAGATATCAATCTATGTATGGAAGGTTTGGATCAAATCAAACCGAAGTTGACATCAGGTGGATTAAGATGCCTCATCAACAATGCCGGTATTGCCGTGCCTGGCCCTTTGCAATATTTGACCGAAGAAGAATTTGAACACCAAATGGATGTGAATGTAAAAGCAGTCCGGAGGATCACCAATTTGTTGTTGCCATTCCTTGGGGTGGATAAGAAATATAAACCCGGTACCATCATCAATATAAGTTCGGTGTCGGGACTTTTCAATTCGCCGTTCAATGGCGCCTATTGTATCTCCAAGCACGCCTTGGAAAGCATGACAGATATCTATCGTCGGGAATTGGCCATGTTTGGAATCAAGGTTAGTGCTATAGAACCCGGACCAGTGAAGACAAAAATTTGGGCTAAGAATAAGGGCACGTTAGATCGATTTGCGGATACAGAATACGGGTCGATGTTGAAATCGGCTGACAAAATGATCGAAAACGCTGAAAAATCTGCATTAGATGTCGAGGTGATCACCAATACCATACATAAGATATTGGCTTCAAAATCGCCCAAACCCAGATATTTAGTACACAAAAAAAAGTGGTTTTTTCATCTCATAGCGCATTATGTTCCTGACACCATAGTTGATAGGATCATTGCCAGGACTATTTCTGCAAAAGATAAATTTCGGCCTATATGATGTTGGGTAATTCGATGGCATTTTGTCGAGAAGATAAGGATTTTTGAAATTCTATGTATTAGCTTCATTTCAAGGAGCAAACAATTATAAAATTTCAAATACTTCGTTATGTACAAAAAAAAATGGTCGCCCCCCAGCGACCATTTACAAATTATAATCCCATAAACATATCCAAAACACATTTGTCGACTAGGATCTCACCCCTATCGACGACATTTATTTATAACTCAAAACTCAATTATTATTCTTTACTTTAGAAGCCCTTTAGCCCCTGTGTTTCTTTGATGATACAATATTACGACGAATCTAATCTTAAAAAAAAAACAAAATATAGCTATAAACACATATGTAATTGTATAATATGAATATCATATTGGTTAAATGTATTGATTTACAGTAGATTATAATCTATTATTTAGTATTCGAAGAGTAATTATATAAAATATCAATGTTATTTGTCCCAAAATATTCGAATAATCATTAAAAAATATATTCAATTTTGTCTTTCAGGACTATAAAATCAGTAATTTCTATAATTTTGCATCAATAATTAGCAGTTCTAAATTAAGAAGTTAGATTACCAATACCAAAAATCAAGTGGACCGTGAAGTAATTTCTAATATCAATGCTAATGAATATTTGATTAATAATGAATAATTAGTGTGTACTTAAATAAATACCAAAAATGTTTGAATTATGAAAATGCCTTATAATACCTTTTGTCTCATCTGCTTAACCTCGGTGACCATCCTTCTAAGCTCATGTAAAAACAATCCTAAAAGCCATAATAAAGGAACTGACTTACTAAAATATGGAGTGCCTGTGGTCATCCAGACTCCGGACGATGTCGTCATCACCAAGCTAGGGTCCGGACAACTCACTGACGTTTCGGTCAGAAATGATCAGGGATATGATGTCCAGATATTTATGACCAATGCGGTATCCAATGATATGACACGTCTCAAAAGAGAAAAGAAAGAGTTGATCATCACCAATCCATACTTTTCGAAGATAGTAGAAGAGTATGACGAAGGATTCATATACGAAATCAGAAATGAGTCCAACGAAAGGAGCTATGATTTTAATATCGTCAAAATATCCGGAAATAACGAGATCTCCTTCCAATGTGGCAACTCCAAAGAGTTTACTGAATCAGAAGTGAAAAAAATGGTCCGCTCTATTATGAAGTAAAAAAGTAAGATGTCATGACTTAGCCTTTTACTGAGATGAATATCTATTTAAACACTTTGAGCGACTTCTCGATGATTTGCAAGGCTTCATAGATTTGTGATTCTGTGATGACCAAGGGTGGTGCCAGACGTATCTTATTGCCATGGGTGGGCTTTGCCAAAAGACCATTTTCCTTGAATTCCATGCAAATGTTCCATGCCAGGTCTGAGTTTTCATCTGAATCTATGACTATGGCATTGAGTAATCCTTTGCCTCGTACCAGCTGTATCAATGGATTTTTAGTTCCTATTTCTTCTAGGCCTTTTCTAAATATAGCACCAATTCTCTCTGCATTTTCAGCCAGTCCTTCATCAGATACAACTCTCATGGCTTCCATGGCGACGGCACAAGCCAATGGATTGCCACCAAAAGTAGATCCGTGCTCTCCCGGACGTATGGTAAGCATGATCTCATCATCAGCCAAGACTGCAGACACTGGCAAGACGCCACCTGAAAGCGCTTTCCCCAATATTAGGATGTCTGGTTTGGCTTGGG
>JBATLS010000456.1:0-2224 GCA_049289435.1 Saprospiraceae bacterium
TATTTGCTTTGGCAGATAATCCTGCTGATATGTCTCTACAAGAAGTGGCAAAAATCCAAGAAATCATTCGACCTTGCGGACTCTCCCCTTCAAAATCTAAAGCCATCTCCCAACTATCACAAATCCTCATAGAAAAACACAACGGACAAGTGCCACAGACCTTCGAAGAGTTGGAAGCGCTGCCTGGTGTAGGGCATAAGACGGCCTCAGTGGTCATGTCCCAGGCATTTGGTGTGCCTGCCTTTCCAGTGGATACCCACATACACCGCCTGGCACAACGATGGGGACTCAGTTCAGGCAAAAATGTGGTCAAAACAGAAGAAGATCTTAAAAGACTTTTTCCAAAAGATATTTGGAACAAACTGCACTTGCAAATTATTTTTTATGGTAGAGAATATTGCCCGGCAAGGGCACACAACATAAAAAATTGCCCTATTTGTAATGCATTATCCAAAAAACAGAATTAACATGGATTAAAATAAGTTTAGAGTATGTTTAAATTTTCATGTTTGAGCGAAAGCTAGCAAATGGAATTTTAAACATACTCTTAAACGATTTGAAAGAAATAAACGTTTAATGTACCTAAGATCAAATAATGAATATGAGATATCTATTTTTAGTCGGAGTTTTTATGATCATGTGCTCCTTTAGTGGACCATCTATCAAGATTGGGTTGCTCAAATATAGTGGTGGCGGAGACTGGTATTCCAATCCCACATCCCTTGTAAATCTCGCAGCATTTAGCAATAAATTTTTAGGGACTAATTTTGATCTCGAATATGCTGTAGTGGATGTAGGCAGTGTTGAATTGTTTAATTACCCGATGGTACATATGACTGGGCATGGCAATGTAGTATTTAGTGCTTCTGATGCTGACAATCTGAGAAGTTATCTGATCGCAGGTGGTTTCCTGCACATAGATGACAATTATGGTATGGATCCTTTTGTAAGATTGGCTATGAAAAAGGTATTTCCCGAACTTACATTTGCCGAATTACCTTTCAACCATCCGATCTATGTCCAAAAGTATAAGTTTGACAATGGTGTTCCCAAAATTCATAAGCACGACGATAAACCTGCTCAAGGTTTGGGCCTGATCTGGGAAGGACGTTTGGTCTGTTACTACACGTACGAATCCGATCTGGGAGATGGCTGGGAAGATCAGGAAGTACACAAAGATCCGGAAGAAATCAGAATTAAAGCATTAAAGATGGGTGCCAATATTATCCAGTATGTATTTGGTAATTAAGGGTATGTTTAAATTTCTATTGCCTTAAAAATCAACGACTAATTAATCTGACTTCATAATAATCGCCTCATTTAAAGTCAAAAGAAACAAAAATGCAAAATTATTCTTTAGTTCCTTCTATCAAAAATATCAGCCACAGGACCTCTGACAATTTTTTTCTCATAGCAGGTCCATGCGCCATCGAGAGTGAAAAGACCACCATGCAGATTGCTGAAAGGGTCAAATCTATCTGCTATGATCTGAAGATACCGTTGGTTTTTAAGGGTTCGTATCGGAAAGCCAATAGGTCATCTATACATTCATTTACTGGTATCGGAGATGAAAAAGCACTCAAAATACTAAGAAAAGTTGCCGAAGATTTTGATCTCCCAGTCACTACAGATATTCATACAGATATGGAGGCTGACATGGCGGCACAGTACGTGGATATCCTGCAGATACCTGCTTTTTTGTGCAGACAGACATCACTGATCAAAGCCGCTGCCGAAACTGGCAAAGTCGTCAACATAAAGAAAGGACAATTTATGAGTCCTGAATCTATGGTGCATGCAGTACAAAAAGTCAGGGAGTGCCGCAACGAAAAAGTCATGCTGACAGAAAGGGGAACTACCTTTGGCTATCAGGATTTAGTAGTGGATTTCAGAGGTATTCCAGTGATGAAATCGTTTGGTGTACCAGTCATCATGGACTGTACGCATTCATTGCAGCAACCCAATCAACCTTCTGGTGTCACAGGTGGCAAGCCAGGACTGATCACCACCATTGCCAAGGCAGCCATTGCTGTAGGAGCAGACGGATTGTTTATCGAAACTCACCCAAACCCAGCTGAAGCTAAATCTGACGGTGCCAATATGTTGCCCTTAGATCAATTAGAGCCATTACTGGTAAAATTGGTAAATATTCGCCAAGCCATCCGTTGATCTATTAACTCTGTGATCATTGTTGCACTTGGATAAAATTTGGTTAATAATCTAT
>JBATLS010000457.1:0-2409 GCA_049289435.1 Saprospiraceae bacterium
GGCCATACAAAAGGCAGTCGCTGAAAAGTGGAAGTCTGTCACAGGATGTCCTCTTACCGAAGGATATGGTATGACTGAGTCCTCACCATTGATCAGTGTCAATCCACTGGATGGTTCAGCAAAGGAAGGTAGTATCGGCTTGCCAGTATCATCCACGGAGATCAGGAACATGGATGATGATGGCAATAAACTTGGTTTTGAGCAGGCAGGGGAGATCCAATGCAGAGGCCCTCAGGTGATGAAAGGATATTATAATCAACCTGTAGAGACTGCCAAAACCATCACTGCTGATGGGTGGTTATGCACTGGTGATATAGGCAAAATGGATGAAGACGGATTTCTCTACATTGTAGATCGCAAAAAGGATATGATATTGGTGAGCGGATTTAATGTATATCCCAATGAGATAGAAAATGTACTGGCATCGTATCCCAAAGTGCTGGAAGTAGCAGCCATAGGTGTCGCGGACGAAAAATCCGGGGAAGTAGTAAAGGTATATATCGTCAAAAAAGATAAAAACCTCACCAAAGATGAGGTATTGGATTTTTGTAAAGAAAATCTAACTGGATACAAAGTTCCCAAACAAATTGAGTTTAGGGACGAACTACCCAAGACAAATGTTGGTAAAATATTGAGAAGAGCATTAAAAGATGAATAAAAAAGGCAACCTCATACTTTTGCCGTGCCCCATCGTTGAGGGGAAAATAGAGAGTTTGTCGTCAGAAGCCATCCAGAGTTTGCACGATACGACCTACTTTATAGTAGAAAAAGCCAAAACAGCACGGCATTTTATCAAAGCAGCTCGGCATCCTGTGAGCATCGCTGAGCTTGTGATTCATGAGATGACGGGTAATACATCAGAAGATGAAGTTTTTTTATCCAATCTCTTGAAGGGTACTGATATTGGGGTAATATCTGAAGCAGGTTGTCCCGGAGTGGCTGACCCAGGTAGCTCATGGGTAGATTGGGCGCATAGACATGGAGTGACTGTCAGACCATTGATCGGACCATCATCGATACTACTGGCACTGATGGCCAGCGGGTTTAGTGGTCAGAATTTTGCTTTCAATGGTTACCTTTCCAATAAAAAACCAGTATTGATAAAAAACCTTAAGACATTGGAAAATATCGTGAAAAAGAGTGGTCAAACTCAGATCTTCATGGAGGTGCCCTATAGAAATGCTTTTATGTTGGAGACTATTGTCCAAACATTGGAAGATAATACTAAACTTTGCGTAGCATGTGATATCAATGCTCCCACAGAAAGTATCATACAACAGCCCGTCAGATACTGGAAATCGCAAAAGTGGGATCACTATCATAAGAGACCATGTATTTTTATCATTGGGTAGTATCTCTACAGAGTACATGAAAGCGGTAATTTTAAAATATTTTAAAATCTTTCATATACAATACAATCTATTTATTTTTTATTGATTATCTTCGTGTATGTTCTACAAATAGTATGATAACCACTAAATCGATATATTATGATGAATCTTGAAGTTCGCTCCATTATGACCAAAAATCCAGTGGTAGCACATCCGTCTCAGTCATTTGACGATGTCACTAAACTAATGATGGAAGTCCAGATACAACAGCTACCAGTAGTAGAAAATGGTAAATTGATCGGGATGATCACCTCTCATGACTTATGGAAGACAAATATGAAAGGCAACACTTCTGAGCTTTTAGTGCGTGATATTATGACTACTAAAGTCGTAAAAATCACACCTAAAGATAAGGTCGGAACAGCGGCTGAGCTCTTTGCTGATAATAGATTTAAGTTTCTTCCGGTAGTCAATCTGGACAATGAACTCAAAGGAGTAGTGTCGGCTTTTGATATCATCAGATGTGCATTTAAAGAAGAATATGCTGCCCCGATTTTGTATCAGGATGTATTTAATACCTAAATAACAGGGGGTTGGATGAAAATAATGCTAATACCCCATCTAATTGAGGGTAAATATCTATAATGATATAAAATTTCCGAGATCCAAAGTCCAATCATAGTAGGATGTCTTCAGCCGTACACTTCTGTCAGGGATCAAACCTCGATCCTTCAGGATAGTTTTTATCCCAGCTAAGCCTCCAAAATCACCCCTAAACCAACTAAACAAGCTGGTGACTGAAGCTATATTTTCTGTTTTATTGTAAGTCGTAAATGTCTTAAGATATGACATTGCACTGGCATTGAGCTGCTCATCCAGTCTGTCCACGTCATATACGGCAACTGGGGGGCATGATTTGGCACCACAATTGAGAGCAAAGTGAATCCGCCAGTCTCTTTTTTGTACCCTGAGCATTTTTTCAATAGAAGACGGAAACAGTTTGGTGAGATATCCCAAAAAATATTCATGCTGCGACCTGCGAAGGATACCATGCTCAATATCAGCAAAGCTAAATAAG
>JBATLS010000458.1:0-2777 GCA_049289435.1 Saprospiraceae bacterium
AGACCAAATGTCACTAAAAAGTTTGAAGACTTATTGATAGCCACAGCAAAATCACCAGCCATGCTTACATACTTAGATAATTTTTTGAGTACTAGAGAAGATGATTCAATGGGAAATCAGCAGGGCAAAGGGAACAAAAAGGCCAAGGGACTAAACGAGAATTATGCAAGGGAGATCATGGAATTACATACCTTGGGAGTAGATGGTGGTTATACACAAAATGACGTATGGAATGCTGCTAAGATATTAACAGGCTGGACAATATACCCCATAGGTGGTCGAGGCGAAAGTGCTAAATTGGCCAAAATGTTAGAAAAAATTGGAGAAGACAGACTTGCAAGCCGAGGATTTGTCCATGAAAATGACTTTCTGTTTGCTGCAAACAGACATAAAGAAGGTCCCAAAACAATCATGGGTAAAGTCTATGACCAGGGAGGATACGAAGAAGGGATGGTACTTTTGCATGATCTGGCGACTCATACTTCAACAGCAAGATTTATTTGTACTAAAATTGCTACCCGATTTGTATCAGATTCTCCTGATCCAAAATTGATAGATAAGATGGTGAAAACATTTGCTGAAACTGGCGGTGACATTCACAAGATACTCTTAACTATGGTTTCTGCACCTGAATTTTGGCAGCCAGCAGCTTTGCATCAAAAGACCAAATCACCATTTGAATACGCAGTTAGTGCAGTAAGGAGTATGCATGCTGATGTCATGTATCCATATCCGTTGGCGAATTGGATCACTAAAATGGGGCAAAAATTGTATTATTACCAAGCTCCAACCGGCTATCCAGATAAGAGTCAATATTGGATAAATACTGGTTCACTGCTCAATAGGATGAACTTTGGCCTTGATCTCGCAAGTGGCAAGATAGCTGGAATAAAAATAGACAGCAAGGCTCTTTTAGATCATAAAGAACCTGAATCTGCTGAAGATGCCATTAAAAAATATGCTGGGATCTTCCTTCCAGAAAGGGAAATCGAGGCTACTGTGAGCAGACTCCTTCCATTAGTTACTGATCCTACTTTTTCAGATAAAGTCATCGAAGCTAATAAGAAAAGTAAAAATGACGCAATGATGATGAAAGATGAAACTAGAGACGAGATGGATGGTATTGAAGCCAAAAAAATAGTGATGGTGGCGTATGAAGACAATCGTACATTATCTCAAGTCATAGGAATATTAATTGGTTCACCCGAATTTCAAAGAAAGTGACATGGACAACAGAAGAGTATTTTTAAAAAAAGGCGGTGTCGCTCTATTTGGACTTGGTCTGGGCGGTATTCCAAATTTTGTAAAAGCTGCGGTAGCTCAGCAAAAAACGAGTGCTTCAAAAAAGATCCTCGTATGTATATTTCAGCGTGGAGCTATGGATGGTTTGATGGCCGTTTCGCCTTTTACAGACCAAAATCTCAAAAAAGCGAGACCTAATATCTTTATGGAGCCTGGCACAGGAAAGTCTCTAATAGACCTTGATGGCAAATTTGGGCTTCATCCAGGGTTCAAAGGATTTGATGACTTATTCAAAAGTCGACATTTGGCCATCGTGCATGGGATGGGCTCACCCAATAAGACCAGAAGTCACTTCGATGCACAGGACTATATGGAAAGTGGAACACCGTACCAGAAAGGGACTGATAGTGGTTGGCTAAACCGGGCGTTACAGCAGAAAAAAGACAATTCAAGTGTATTTCAAGGAGTTAGTTTGACTAGCAGTTTGCCAAGGTCATTTTATGGAGATTATCCATGCCTTGCGGTATCCAATTTTAATGACTTCAAAATAAACACCCGTTCAGGCAAAGCAATCACTGCTTCTACAGCCACTAGTTTTGAAGAATTATATGATCTCACTGCCGACGAACTCCAAAAGCAAACTTCAAAAGAGAGTTTTGAAGCCATGAAGATGGTAGAGAAACTAAATTTTAAAAATTACACTCCTGATCATACTGCCAAATATCCGGCATCGCCGTTAGGCAATTCGCTGAAGCAGATCGCACAATTGATCAAGTCTGATGTGGGTCTTGAGATTGCCTTTGCAGAGAGCACTGGGTGGGATACCCACTTCAATCAAGGAACTGAAAACGGTATTTTTGCCAGAAATGCAAATGACCTAAGCTCGGCAGTATCAGCACTTTGGCAAGATGTCGAAGCCTACCAAAATGAAGTAGTGATCATGACGATGACGGAGTTTGGCCGCACTGTTAAGCAAAATGGCACCAATGGTACTGACCACGGAAGGGCATCATGCAGTTTTATCATAGGTAGTCATGTGTCAGGTGGAAAGGTGTATCATAAGATACCTGAATTGTCCATAGAAAATCTGGAGGATGGCCGAGACCTGCCAGTCACCATAGATTTCAGGGAAGTATTTAATGAAGTAGCCCTTAAACATCTGCATGTAAAGGATACACAAAAGCTTTTTCCGGACTGGAAAGGCGAAAATTTGACATTTATATCTTGAATCCAGCTAAGGTAATGGGTCATCCATGCAAATAATCCAGTTAAAAGTGAGTACATTTGCTCCACTGGAATTATAGAATTTGTGACAAAATGGCAAATAAAACATCTCAACATATACTTGGTACCTCTGCCAATTTACTTGGTTTCTGTCTGTTTATTATCACTTCACTACATCTGAGTAATAAGAGTATGTTTAAAATTCCATCATTTGTCTGCAAGCGGCAAATTTCATTTTATACTGCGTTATATTTTTCGTTGTAACTACCAGTTACGACTGCAAAATATACCTTGTCTAAAATTAAATTTGC
>JBATLS010000459.1:0-5607 GCA_049289435.1 Saprospiraceae bacterium
TCTTGATATAGAGATAAAATATTATCAATGAAATTTTGGTTTAACTCTTCTTTTTTTATAATAAATGTGCTTTCCATTGTAATTAATTAAAGTCAAAAAAAATTAATTCGCAAAAAAAATTAACAAAAACTTGAAGATTTAAGTTTCATGATTTATTAACAAATCATCTACGCTCTGTTAAAAACTTCTCCACCAAAGATAATTTCCTCTTGGAAATTGATTTCAAACTCTTACCTGTCTTCTGTTGATACATTTTTAACAATTCACCTTCATATTGTTCAAAAAACTCAGGGTCGAAATTGGCTAATGAGAGATTTTGAAGGACTGATTCTATATGTAATTGATCTGAAATCCATTTTTCGCAAACTGCGTGTCGGTATCTTACCCCCATCAGATTAAAGCCGGTGACAGCTTTGGTTTGCGAGTCAAAATTTATTCTAATGGCTTTATTCTCAAGTGAGTGCTGCCAATAAAGTGATTCGATTTCATCTGGAAGTTTGGCAGGCATGTCTCCATAAACCTGATACTCAATATCAAAAAATTTGGCCGAATTGAACCATACCCCAGGATCATATTTTGTCTCCTTGCCACAGATTGTTTTTGCCACTGTCTCCCCCATCATCCTTCCTGTGTACCATACCGCTTCGATATTTCTCCGACCATCATTTGGCGAACTCAACTCTGCACAATCCCCAATGGCAAAGATATTTGGAACAGATGTCTGAAGAGTTGAGTTTACTAAAACCCCTCTGTTAGTTTGTATGTCTGAAGATTTGACAAATCCAATATTTGGACTTACTCCCACTGTCAATCCTACAAATTCGCAGTGAATCTCTTCGCCAGTATTTTTACATACTACTGCCGACGCTTTACCATCCTTGCCTTTGATCTCCAGCAACTCTTCTTCGAGTCTTAGGTCGATACCATTGGCCAGGATGTGCCGATTGATCATTTGTGATTCTTCGGGAGGCAGCACTACATTCCAAAAACTGTCTTCCCTCACCAGCATAGTCACTGGTATGTGCCTGCTGTGCAGCATCTCTGCCATTTCTATTCCTATCAATCCACCACCTACTATTATCGCCCGATCTATACCATGTTGACTGATCGCTTCCATAGATTCCAGATCCTGTAGATGATACAATCCTTGCACGCCATGTAAATCTTGCCCCGGCCAACCAAACTTATTGGATTTTGATCCAGTGGCTATGATGAGTTTGTCAAACTGCATCACTGTGCCATCTGACAATTGGATAGAGTTTTGATCAGTATCAATGTGATTTACATGACCATTGACGATATCGATGCGGTTTTTTTGCCAAAACCAATCTTCATACAATTTGGTATGCTCAAACTTCATATGGCCCATGTATATGTACATAAGTGCCGTCCTCGAAAATGGATATTGGGTCTCTGATGAAATCATAGTGATCTTGTGGTCACTGAGTTTTCTGATGTGTCTGGCTGCTGTCGATCCGGCGATCCCATTGCCTATGATGATGATGTGCATAAAATCTTCAATTGATATCATGATTTGTCAAACCAATATTTGTGAAGTATCGGAAATACAAATCTAACACCCTAATATCACAAATGTATCACAATGTATCATTTATTAGTGAATTTTGGGATTGATTATTCACTATGAGAAACTAACACATATAAAAATGCGAGAAAATAATTTAGTTTTGTCCTAATTGCCTATTCACAATAAAATATCTCTTTTAGTGAGATATTCAGGAGTCTTTAAAATCAAAAAAAAAAGGAAAAATTACTAAGAATTAGGATTCAAAAAAGGGAATTGCTAACAATTCTTTATTGTGATGCTCCAAAGATATTGAAGTAAAATTTTAAAATTTAGAGCATGTTTAAAATTTCATCATTTATCAATCTGTGGTAATTTCGAATTGAAGGACGACACTGGATGTAATCGAATTGGATATCAAACAAGCCTGTTCAGATTTGATCAGGATTCTTTCTGCCTTCTCCCTGTCCGATTCATTGGTGATGACCAGCTTGGGTTTTAGTATTATTTCGGTCATTCGGTATTTACCGTCTATTTTTCCAAGTATGCCTTCTGAACTGCAACTGAATTTTTCAAATTCCAATTTTGAATTTTCAGCAATGGCCAGAAATGTAGTCATGAAGCAACTGTTTACTGCTGCTGTAAAAAAATGTTCGGGAGACCAAACTCCATCGACCCCTTTGGGAAAAGGAGGGGGCGTGGCTACATCAATCGAGTCCAATAATTCTGGAGAAGATACCTCTCCAATGCGGTCTGCGATCCAATTAAGATCAACGTGGTAGGTGTGTGTTTCCATCATTTATGATTTAATAATTGTATAATCGATATCTTCAGCCTCCGTATTTTCAACAGATTCTTTAATGGGTATATGACATCCTCCGGAGCCGCAGCAACCTGTATTGGTTATTGCCTGAAGCAAAAAGAATGACCCAATAAATCCTGAAAAACCATCTCTTGTGGTCACGGCTTGCCAGATGAAATATAAGCCTATGATCAATCTGACCCATCTCATAAAATGCCAATCATTAAAAACAGCTATATGTTTCATTGTCGAAGTTTGATTTCAAATAATTTGTATCCATCATGTTGCATCTTCATTGTATAAAAAAAGAGTACTGAATAATTTTCACAAAGATAAGCGTAGCAAAGTTCATGGTGTGAAACCTAAGTTACAGATGGATACAGTAGTACTTCCATTTCGATTATTCACTAAATAATCACATTCGCCTTGCCGCCACAGATTATAAGATACCGTTGCTTAGGGTGATGATTTTAGCCTTCTGATTATTTGTTATCCTTGACCAGGTCTTTTACTTTAGCCAAAGTTCTGATTTTCCTGGGAATGCTTTCTGCCCTCACATATCCCTGATTTGGATTTCTCGCCACAAAGTCCTGATGATATTCTTCTGCTTCCCAGAATGTATCATACTTCACTACTTGGGTGGCAATAGGCTTACTGTACTCAGCTGATATTTCTTTGATTTTTTGTTCTATGACTTGTTTTTCGGTTTCGTTTGTATAAAAAGCGATGGTCCTATACTGCTTGCCACGATCAGGGCCTTGACCATTGACTATTGTTGGGTCTATGGATGCAAAAAACACTCTGACTAAATCAACATAGGTAATCTCTTTGGGATCATAATATACCTGAAATGCCTCTGCGTGCCCTGTGAGTCCCGCACCCACTTTTTCATAAGTGGGATTTTTCTCTTTACCACCCGCATAGCCAGATATTACCTCCTTGACTCCTCTGATACTTTCGAATATGGTTTCTGTACACCAGAAGCATCCACCTGCAAAGGTAGCTACAGACCATTTGTTGGTTGCTGATATCTTAGGCACAAATAATAAACCATCCCCATCAATGCAGTACCTTAGTCCAGTGGGCTTGGGTCCATCGTCAAATACATGCCCTAAATGACCTCCACATCTTTGACATGCCAAAGCATCCCTGACCATGCCATGACTATTGTCTGCCCCAACATGGAGACTCTTGCTCGAATAAGGCTTATAATAACTTGGCCAACCTGTACCAGAGTTAAATTTGGTCTCTGATCCAAAGAGCGGATTTTTACATCCTGCACAGATATATACCCCTTCTTCTTTGACAGTATATAGTTCACTACTGAACGGTCTTTCGGTGCCTTGCTGCCTGAGTATATAATATTGTTTAGCTGTTAGTTCTTTTTTCCATTCTGCATCAGTCTTGACGACTTTATCTGTCCATGAGGTATCTAACTCAACAGAAACCGATGCTACAGAGTTTAATTTTGTTTTAGAAACTTTCTGCGGGTTCTGAGCGCACGAACTGAATGATATGGCTAAGATTAAGAAAATAATGGACTTTGACATGGCTGTTTATATTTATTAATTTACTTTTAATAACTACTCAAAACAAAATTGGTTGTCCTAAATAATTCATAATTTGGGTTAAATCCGATACGTAAAATATGGGATTGCAGTTGAAACCTACGACCATCGGTAAGAAACGGTTGATTATCATTTGATTTGAGCTTTCGGAGTGTACTCACAATTATATGTTTTTTGGGGGAATTCGGTTTTCTTTTTTATACAATATGAATAAAGATATGTGTACTGGAAATAAACCTTAATATTTTTCTAAAGATTTTATTTTCCATTCAAAGCCCAATCATACTCCAAAAACGAAATCTTTGCATTGGAATTGACTTTTGTTTTGCTGTATTGATTAATAAATGAAATCATATTGCCAAAATCGGACCTATACCAATCCATGATTTTGGACAAGCTCACTGAAGCAGCGGTGATGTTTTGATATTTTGAATTATTAAAAAATTTCACTGTTTGATCAGTCAGTTGTTTATCCAAAGTCTTGGAGAAAAAGGCCCCATTTAGCAGTGGTGGGCAAGATTTGGCAGCACAATTGACCGCAAAATGTATTCTGGCATCTTTAAACCTTGCCCGAATAATATCATTTTCTATATTATTTAGCGAAAATTTATTACCACCAACCACAAACCGTTGTACATCCCATGTTTTGCCTTTATCCAAGTTTTGAATGCTTTTGAGTGGAAAATTATCCACTATTAACTTGACTGTAAATACATTATAAGCATTGATCCAAAACGCCAATTGATCATCTTTTGACCAGGAAGTTTCCACTTTTGTATTTTCAAATGATTTTACAATGGCATCAAGATCTCCTCTTTTAGCTTTAATTGCAGTATAATTGACCTCCCCGGAAGCAGTGACATATTTTTTTAGAAATACATCCCATGCTTTGTAGTCAGGCTGAGTATGTGCACTACTTATGGATATAATAAATAATAACAATATTCTGATAATCATAATTTTAAATTTTAATGAATTTATATATATTTGGTCGATCTTTGTCCGACTCCAGCAAAAAGTACATGCCTTGGTGCAACATAGACACATCCAGATGCATAATTGAAACTCCTTTTGACTTAAGAACTTCCCTTCCCATCCGATCGATTACTGAAATATCTGAAAGCTCACGACTAAAGTTGAGCAGGCCGACAGTTATAATGGGAAATACAACCAATCCTAATGTTTTGACACTTTCATCGTCCGAAGAAGAAATGGAGCCTTTACTTAACAGTGGTGATTTTGAGGATTGTAACACAGGTTTGTCTCCAGAGACAGACTGAACGATACTCATAGCGTACAAGCGGGAGGTATCCCAGATGCTTCTCACTTGTAATGTCCTTTTGATTGAAGTAGGATCGGCAGATTTGATGGGAGCCTTGATGACCAAAGGTTCTGTACCAGTAAATGACTGTCTGAAGACATCCCTATGGATATTTTCACCATTGGGTGCATTGTAAAAAACAGTATCTTCTACCAATGGCAAATAAATACTTATGTCTGTAAATGTATGTGTCTCTACAGCTTCTATCCTACTGATGATTGTGATAGAATCTGGATGATGACTCTCCAATGATGTTTCCACTTTAAATGGTGACATGCTTCCGAAAAATGGATTATACACACTTACATTTTGCACATCAGATCCTGTTCTGGGTTCGCCATTGATCACAAAAACAGGAGTACCACCAAATACATCATAATGATATGCTCGT
>JBATLS010000460.1:0-5948 GCA_049289435.1 Saprospiraceae bacterium
ATTACATACACGTTGCTTTAATTGTCTTAAGTCAGGTATTCTGAAATTATTTTGTCATTTCATTCAGAATAAAAGAGACCAAAAAACAAAATTTCTGATATCTGTCATGATTTCTATTCATCATTGCCATACAAATCGTATTTTTGTGGCTTTTTACAATATTTAAGTAGAATAAAGTATATATGAAGGTATTAAAATTTGGCGGATCATCTGTGGCGAGTGCAGAACGTATCAATAATATTGTTTCTATAGTCAAACCAAGAATTGATCAGGGTGAAAAGATTACCATCGTCTTTTCCGCTTTTGGTGGCATCACAGACATGCTCATCGAAATGAGTGAATTGGCCAGTCAGGGCAAAGATAAGTACATCGCACTTTTTCACCAATTTGCAGATCGCCATGCTGCTGCTGCCAAAGAACTATTGAAGCCAGAAAAATACGCCCAACTTTGTATCACACTGGATGAACACAATGAAACGCTCAAAGACTTATTGAAAGGCATCTACTTGGTCAGAGAAGCATCTCCCAGATCTATGGATTACGTACTTAGTTTTGGAGAGCGAAATGCCAACATCATCATCTCAGAGGCCATGAACCAACGTGGCGTCCTGGCAGAATACCTGGATGCCCGAAACATTATAAAAACCAATAAAGAATTTGGCGCAGCCAAGGTCAATTTCAAACTGACAGATCCTACTGTTGCAGATTACTATGCCAAACATAGCGACAAAGTACAAATAGTGACGGGATTTATCGGTTCGGATATCGGAGGACTCACCACTACTTTAGGTCGCGGAGGATCAGATTACACGGCTGCAATTCTTGCTGGAGCGCTACATGCTGAAGTATTGGAGATATGGACGGACGTGGACGGAGTGTTGACATGCGATCCACGCAAGGTCAAACAAGCGTTTACCATTCCCCAGTTGAGTTATGCTGAAGCTATGGAAATGTCCCATTTCGGAGCCAAAGTGATCTATCCGCCTACCATACAGCCCGCTTTGCGCAAAGGCATCCCTATTTATATCAAAAATACCTTCAATCCCACCTTCGTAGGTACCCTCATACACAAAGAGCATGACCCTACCTTCAAATCGACGATCAAAGGCATCAGTGCGCTAGGAGACTTGAGCCTGATCAGATTGCAGGGTAGTGGTATGATGGGTGTACCCGGAGTATCGGGCAGACTTTTTAATGCATTGGGCAAAGAGAAAGTCAATGTCATATTGATCACACAGGCATCGTCAGAACACTCGATCAGTCTTGCAGTGACTGGAAAAGAATCAAAGAAGGCCATAGAAGCGATGGCTGAAGAATTTGCCAAAGAGATCGAAGATGGATTGATCGAGCCCATCAAAGCAGAAAAGGATCTGAGCGTAGTAGCAGTGATCGGTGAGCAAATGAAAAATGTGCCCGGCGTAGCAGGTCGTTTGTTCGAAGGATTGGGCAAAAATGGTATTAATATTATTGCGATAGCACAAGGAAGTTCAGAGCTCAACATTTCTTTCGTGATCAATAAACAAGATGAAGCCAAAGCTCTCAATACGATCCATGATTCATTTTTTCTATCGGACACCAGAAGGATTCATGTCTTTATCATAGGAGTCGGTCTGATAGGCAGCACACTTTTGGATCAGATATCCAAACAAAAGGAGTCCCTTCAAAAAGATAATGGTCTGGAGATCAAAGTGTGTGGATTAGCCAACACTAAAAAAATGATTTTTGATGAGAATGGAATCCCGCTTGACGATTGGAAAAACATCCTACAGGCGAGCACAGCATCATCAGATATCCACATGTTTGCCGACAAAATGATCGGTATGAATCTCTCCAACACCATATTTATTGACAATACAGCAAATACAGATGTAGCCGCCTTGTACGAAAAAATCCTTTCAGAAAGTATCTCTGTCTCCACACCCAACAAAGTAGCAGCATCGTCTTCCTTTGAGCGATATAATGATTTGAAAAATTTGGCTCGAAAGCACAATGTGCAATTTTTGTTTGAGACCAATGTAGGTGCCGGATTGCCGGTCATATCTACTATGCGCAACTTTATCCAAAGTGGGGATAAAATCATCAAGATCGAGGCTGTACTTTCTGGTTCCGTATCTTTTATATTCAATAATTTTGATGGTACCAGACCTTTTAGTTCTTTGGTCTGGGAAGCAAAGGAGTTGGGATATACGGAGCCGGATCCGAGAGATGACCTTTCCGGTGCTGATGTCAAACGAAAGATCACCATATTGGCGAGAGAAGCGGGATATCAGGTCGAGACCGATGATGTGGTGATGGTACCGATATTACCTGACAGTTGTATGAATGCTAAAGATATTCCAGGCTTTTTTGAAGCTTTAGAAAAAGAAGATACCCATTTTTCAAACCTATTGGCTAAAGCAAAAGAGCAGCAAGGTGTATTGAGATTCATAGCAAAAGCGGAGGACGGAAAAGTATCCTGCGGTGTAGAAGTAGTCGGGATGGATAGTCCATTTTACAATTTGGGAGGTAGTGACAATATGATCGTATTTACCACCAATAGATATCACCAACGGCCATTGGTCATCAGGGGCCCGGGAGCAGGCGCAGAGGTGACTGCGGCTGGAATATTTGCAGAAATCATCAGTGCAGGACATTGATATATAAAGATGTCTGCTCCAATACTTTTATAAAATGTATATTCAAAAATAAATAAATCAAAAAATGGCTAATCCAGGGATAAAGATATTTGCACCTGCCTCAGTGGCCAATGTAGCAGTAGGGTTTGATATCTTAGGTTTTGCGTTGGACAAGCCGGGTGATGAAATCATCATTCGCCATGGCACCAAACCTGGTTTGGTCATTACAGAAATTCAAGGTGCTGGTGGCAAACTTCCTTACGATGTCCAAAAAAATACTGCTGGATATTCGGCATACAGATTATTGCAACATATCGGAGAGACAGATCGCCCGCTGGAGATGGAGATTCACAAGAAAATGCCTTTTGGGAGCGGTCTCGGATCATCAGCCGCAAGTGCCGCAGGCGGCGTTTTTGCGGTCAATGAATTTCTGAATACTGGTTTAAGCAAGTACGACATACTCAGATTTGCTGTCGAAGGCGAACAGATAGCAGATGGCGCTTTTCATGCGGACAATGTAGGACCTTCACTGTTGGGAGGTATGGTGTTGATCAGAGACAATGATACTTTGGATATCAAAAAACTTCATATTCCCCATAGCCTATTTGCAGTAGTGATATATCCGCATGTAGAAGTGCTTACCCGAGACTCCAGAGGCATACTAAAACAAGAAGTCAACTTCAAAGACGTCATCAAACAATCGGGCAATCTCGCTTCTTTTGTGGCAGGGATGTACACTTCAGATTTTGGACTCATCTCCCGATCACTGCAGGACTTGCTGGTGGAGCCACAAAGAGCACATCTCATTCCACAGTTTTATGATATGAAAGAAAAAGCCCTGGCTGCCGGAGCGCTTGGCTTCAGTATCAGCGGTGCTGGGCCATCTATGTTTGCACTATGTGACAATAGTGGGATTGCGGGTGAAATCGCAGAATTAGCGCAGGCATTATACAAAAATAAAAAGATCAGTGTGACCACATATTTGTCAGGGGTCAACCATGAAGGTGCCATCAGATACTAAAAAAAAGATAATCATGCAACTATATAGTACCAATAACAAATCGATTCAAGTCAACCTTAAAGAAGCCGTGATGCAGTCATTGGCAAAAGATAAAGGGTTGTACATGCCGATGTTTATACCCACACTCGACGAGCAGTTCATCGCACATTTATCTTCATATAGTTTTCAAGAGATATCTTTGGAGATTTGTAAAGCATTGATGGGAGATTATATTCCTGAAAAAGATCTTAAAGAAATTATCGAAACTTCGATCAACTTTCAGGCCCCTGTTCAAATGCTGGACGAAAATATAGGAAGTCTGGAACTTTGGCATGGCCCCAGTTTGGCATTCAAAGATTTTGGAGCCAGATTTATGGCTGCTTTGATGTCTTATTTTATACGTGGGGAAGATAACAAACTGACCATTCTGGTAGCTACATCAGGCGATACAGGCGGAGCAGTTGCAGCTGGGTTTTACAATACTCCCGGCATCGAAGTCATCATCCTATACCCATCAGGAAAGGTATCTCACCTTCAGGAAAAGCAACTCACCACCCTTGGAAATAATATCACCGCTCTGGAGATCGACGGTACATTTGATGATTGTCAGGCCATGGTCAAGGAAGCATTTTTGGATCAAGATCTTCAGGCGAAATATAATCTGAGTTCTGCCAATAGTATCAACATAGCCAGACTGATACCTCAGAGCTTTTACTATTTTGAAGCATACAAACAAATCATGCACCTGGGAAAAGACGTGGTATTCGCCATTCCGAGCGGAAATTTTGGAAATCTGACAGCAGGACTCCTCGCCAAAAGAATGGGACTTCCAGTCAAAAAGTTTATAGCTGCCACCAATATCAATAAAATCGTACCTGAATATCTCGAATCAGGACAATATCACCCCAAAGTCTCGCTGGCTACCATCAGCAATGCGATGGATGTCGGTAGTCCAAGCAATTTTACCCGCATTATGGATTTGTATCAACATAATCACGATGCCATCACGGCGGATATTTCAGGCTTTTGGCTCAATGATGACGATACCCGAACATCCATGGTAGAAGCATATCAAAAATACGGATACATCTGCGACCCTCACGGAGCGATAGCATACCGGTCGCTGGATCATCTTCAAGCCAATGAATTGGGGATATTTTTAGAAACAGCACACCCTGCAAAATTTTTGGATACCGTCGAAGACACTTTGGGCATCAAAATAGATATACCAGAAGCACTATCGAAGCTTGCTCATAAAGATAAAGTAGCTACATTCCTGAATCCAAAATATAGTGAACTGAAATCCTATTTGCTGAGCCGATAATACTTCAAACAAGTTAGTTTTAGTAGCTTTCATAGCTCCAAAAACATTACATAGTGACTAGTTGAGGAATAACAGCACCTTTGGCTTCGTTAGCTTTACCCTTATTTCTCAAAAAACACTACTTTTGCATTCATTTTTCAAAAGGCAATGATTTATTCATTCATTGTCTCCTAAAGTATCTCTGTTATGGCATTATACAACGACGATCTGAAACAACTCAATCTACCCCATATCGATCAATTGATCCGGACTTTTTGGGAAGAAAATGAAATTTTTCAAAAAAGCATAGATCAGAAGTCACCAGACAATAGTTTTGTTTTTTACGAAGGGCCTCCATCCGCTAATGGTAAGCCTGGCATCCATCACGTCATGGGACGTACGGTCAAAGACTTGTTTTGCCGATATCAGACGATGAAGGGCAAGAGAGTGGAGCGAAAAGGAGGCTGGGATACTCACGGTTTGCCCATCGAATTGAGTGTCGAAAAAGAACTTGGCATCACTAAAGAAGATATAGGTAAAACGATATCCGTAGATGACTACAACCGCAAATGTCGTGAAACGGTCATGCAATACAAAGATCAATGGGATGATATCACACGTAAGATGGGTTTTTGGGTAGATCTCGACCACCCGTACATCACTTTCAACAACGAATATATCGAGTCTGTATGGTGGTTGTTGGGTCAACTGTACAACAAAGGTCTGATGTATAAGGGATATACGATACAGCCATATTCTCCGGCAGCAGGTACGGGACTTAGTTCCCACGAACTTAACCAACCCGGGTGTTATCGGGATGTGACTGATACCACGGTGGTAGCTCAGTTTAAGACAATATCGGATAGCTTACCTGATTTTCTGCAGGGTTTGGGTGACATATTTATACTTGCATGGACGACCACTCCATGGACGTTGCCATCCAATACTGCGCTGACCGTAGGACCGAAGATCGAGTATGCGCTTATCAAGACTTATAATCAATATACTTTTGAACCGATCAGTGTAATAC
>JBATLS010000461.1:0-5756 GCA_049289435.1 Saprospiraceae bacterium
TATCATATCTACGTCCGTATTGAAAAGCGGCTCTACATCTATCAGATAGCCAGAGGTATCCTGATTGTACGCCTGAATATCAAAGATCATCACTATAGGCTCGAAATTATTGTTCCGAACAGACTGATATATGGGATCTTCAAAATTGGCTATGCTGTTGTAAGACACTGATCGAAGCAGGATTTTATCGTCTTTTTTTTGCCATCTGATGACCTGTTGTGGTCGGGACTCCACGCCTGCTCCACCAAAATTGAGATTCTTTACAAATCCGGATATACGGGATGTAATTAGGATCTCCTTGTCCAAAATAGCATTGGTGATTTCAAAATAGTTTTTTTCTTTTACTTTATGGGTATTGATCATTCCCTTGGAGGTGACTGCTTCTTTGGTAATGATATCCTTGTAGGCTTTTATCTTTTCTTCTTTTTTCTTCTCCGCCGGGGGAGGTGGTGCCACTACAGGTGCTGGTTTTTTCTTTTTCCAAAATTGTGCATGAGCATTGGGCTGAATAATAAATATGCTCAACAATATTAATAAAAGTGGTTTGACACCCATGATAATGAAAGATTTTGTTTTGTTAATGAATGAAATGATTTAAAAGAGTCTTCAGAAAAGACAACGTGACATTAAACAAGAAAAAATGGCAACAGGTTTTGACAAAGATGTGATTTTAGAATATATTGCTAATTCCAAGCACTTACAAATAATTTCAACATATGTTTTTTAATCACTTCTAAATAAAACTACTTTCTGACCAACAATTACGGCTTATAATTATTACTACCTAAAACGGATAAAAAGGGAAGATATGTTTTTGAAGTACAGGTCATTTATTTTTGTTGTTTTTGCAATATTGGCCCTACTGAGCGGATATTATGCTACACAATTAAAGTTCAGTTTTTCATTTGATCAGTTTTTTCCGCAAGGAGATCCGGATTTAGCGTTTTACAATGAGTTTACCAAAGACTTCGAGGCTGACAACAATTTTTTATTGATCGCTATCGATAATAAGCCCAGCGTTTTCGACACTTCATTTTTGGATCGATTTCACCGGCTTAGTCTGGATATCCGGTCACTTGACCTGATTTCTAAGGTACAATCTCTGACTTTGTTGGAAGCTCCAGTCAAGACACCTTTTGGATATTCTTCGATCCCGATGATACACGTGGATGCTCCCGAATACTATGATTCAGACAAATCTAAGGTTTTGAGTGATGACCGATTGATTTACAGTCTCATTGACAGCAGTGGCACTTCATTGGTTATCGCCGCAAAGACCAAGCAAAATTTGGATATCAACGAAGCGAGAATTGTCACAAATGAAGTAGATAGCATACTGGCATCATATGGGTTTGAGAGTAATGCACATATTTTGGGAACTCCATATTTTCAACGTGAACTGATAGATTTTCAGAAAAGAGAGATGCTCTTGTCATTTATTGTTTCTATTCTTTTGGTTACTTTCATCATGGTCATCATCTATCGAAAGCCTATCGGAATCTCCATTTCATTGGGAAGCATTGCATTGGGATTGTTGCTTTTTATCGGATATCTGGGAGCGATGGGTAAGGAATTGAATGCGGTATCAGCCCTTTTCCCAGTCATCATGTTGATCGTAGGTTCTTCTGATGTCATACATATATTCTCCAAGTACGTAGATGAACTCAACGCAGGAAAGCTAAAATTTGATGCTATGCAGATCACCATCAAAGAGATAGGTTTGGCTACATTTATGACTTCTGTTACTACGGCTATTGGATTTAGCTCATTGTATCTCTCTAAGTTGAAGACCATTCAGGATTTTGGTCTGAATGCTGCCGTAGGCGTGATGATAGCTTATATAACCGTCATTTTTTTTACTACTTCGATGTTGTCCTTGTTTGATAAAGATAAGATCATCCGAATGGATCATCACTCATCCCGATGGACACCATTTTTGGACAAGATATACAGCATCAACCGACACCATCAAAAGCGGATATTTTTATGCTCCATAGTACTGACTCTTCTTTTTGTTATTGGTATTTTTCAGATCAGTACCAATTACAATATTGAAGATAACCTACCACGAGGAGCCAAGGTGACTCAGGATTTTAAATATTTTGAAAAAAACTATGCGGGATTTCGTCCACTCGAATTTGCCATCACCGCTAAAAAAGGAAATAAAGCAGACGAGTATCTTATACTTAAGGAAGTGGACAAACTGGATCATCATATAAAGTCCACTGGAGTGATCAAGTCATCTCTTTCAATGGCAACACTGTATCGTAGCATCCACAAGATGAATCATGGCAATAGTGTATCTTCTTACCAATTTCCTGATACCGAAGATGAATTTGATAGTTATGCTAAGATGGTGGATAGGGCAGTCGGTGATGAAGCAAGCATATTATTAAACAAGGATAGGACAAAAACCCGTATTTCGGCCAGAATAACAGACATCGGTGCAGACAAAATTAAGGAGTTGGGCACCCAATTAGATCAATGGATCAACACCAATATCGATACCTCTGTGATGAGTGTAAAAAGGACGGGTAGTGGATTGATCCTCGATAAAAACTCCGAATATGTCACTGCAAGTCTATTGCAGGGTTTAGGTTTATCGGTCATCATTATCTCCTTCCTGATGGGATTTTTATTTAAGTCATGGCGCATGACCATCATCGCTTTCCTTCCCAATCTGATTCCCCTGTTGTTTGCAGCAGCGATGTTGGGATATTTTAGTATTGATCTTGAAGCGGGAGTTTCCATCATGTTTGCTATAATATTTGGAATTGCGGTAGATGATAGTATTCACTTTCTTGGGCGATATAAGCTATGTATTTCTGAAGGATTGAGTACAGACGCTGCAGTTAAAAAATCTATATCAGAATCCGGAAAAGCCATCATCATCACGACAATCATTTTGTTTTTTGGGTTTTTCAATATGATATTTTCGGTCAATCCTCCCACTTTTACGGTAGGAATCTTGATATCAGTGACACTATTGAGCGCATTGATTTGCGACTTGTTGCTCTTACCGGCCTTGATACTTAGATTTATGAAATAGTGACTACTTCACAAAAATAATTTCATTGATATTGTCTCCTTGTTGAATGTTGTGCACTACATCCATACCTTCTATTACTTTGCCAAAAATAGTATAATTACCATCCAGATGCGGCGTCGGTGAGTGGGTGATAAACCATTGTGTACCCTCGGTATGGTTGCCAGCTGATGCCATTCCGATGTACCCTTCTCCATCATAATATATTTGTGGTAACTCTGAGCGAATACTATAATCGAGAGATCCATAGCCGTCCCCTCTAGGACATCCGGTCTGTATCACAAAATTGGGAACGACTCTATGGAATATTTTATCATTGTAAAATTTCTGATCTATTAATCTTTTAAAGTTGATGACTGTGCCGGGAGCCATATTTCTGTACATGACTACCCTGATCAGTCCTTTGGACGTCTTGATGGCAGCAAAACTCGAATCACTCGTAGATGCTACCTCTGCCCAGTCGATGGGATGATTGTATGCAGGTTTGTCCGCTTTATATTCGATACCTTCGAAATAGGCTATACATTCCCTGAGCTCATTGTACGTTTCTACTTCTTTGGGGAGTTTGAGTTTTTTGAGCGCATCATTCATAAATGTCAAATCTTTCAACCATTCTTTCCATTGGAGTTTTGGGTCTTTCAATATCACTGATGCAGTAGCTATCTGTCCGATGTCCCCGCTGGATATGGCTGCAGTCAGTGTTTTGAGGATTTCAGCTTTAACCTTACCGAATCCATTGCCAAAAGCTTTCAAAAATAGTGGATTTCTCAAGATTTCTGCCAAACCATTGATGGCGGTTATTTTGACTATTTGTTCTTTTTCTGTATTGTAGAGTTGACCCAGTACTGCATAATTGAATGGATCCTTACTGATGGCATCGACGTACGCCGCTTTACCATAAGGATCAGTAGTTGCTTTAATATTGGCCAATATTCTTTGTGTAAATATGGTCTTGCTTTGTGTGAAATACAGGGCAGTGTTGGCCAATACTGCACCATTAATTTTCGCCCTGACCTGCCACGGAAATGTCAACGTGTCGTATGTCATGTAGGTGGGTACATCATCTACCAATCCATTGGTGACCAAAACATTGGCTGCGGTGCTTGCTACGTGTATGTTATCATTTTTAACATGGCTAAGCACCAAATCTCGCACGTCTGCATATGGAAAATTGACAAATGATCTCAAAATATTGCATTTAACCCTATAGTCAGATTCTGCGATCAGTGCGGTCTTTAATGCTGGAAGTAATTCAGGATCTTTAGATAAACCAAAACCAGTAGCGAGTGCCATACGAATGTCCGGATCTCGCTCTCTGCTAAACACATCTGCCAGTCTGATCTTACTCAAGGTGATATTGATATCTTTAGCTCTGGCAAAATAGTGGGCTGCCAAGACTTTTATATTTTTAGGTACGGCGTCCGAATACAATAAATCAACCATTCTGGAGGTACCCTCATCACAAGTGATGTTTCTTAATGCCATCCTGAATATAGCCCTGACCTGACCCAATAAAAGAAGTGAGTCGGTATTTCTATACGTTTGCACTGTGGCAAGTGCTTTCAAGTCATCCAGATTTCCTGTTTTACCAACTGCTTCGAGTATGTTGGCATTAAAAATATTATTGATTTCCAGTGTATCTTTGCCTCGAAATGCGGCTATAAGTCTTGCAGCAATTTTTGCATCTCCAGACTGACCCAAAGCATAAGCTGCGGCGGCTCTTACTTCCATCACCGGGTCTTTGAGCATCGTGAGCAAGGAGTCATTGGCATCCATATTTTTGATAGAAGAAAAAGCTTGAACTGCCAGATATCTGTAGCCGGGATGTTCATGTCTGAAGTACCCATACAGACCGCTTATATCCTGTTTATCTTGTAAGTCGATGATCTTCTGAACCTCAGCATCCTCCAGTGATACCGAAATATCGATCTTATGAGTGGACGTATCCGGCACACAAGATTGGATCAAAATGCCGGTAAATATCATGGAGAATATAAGAATTTGGTGTTTCATCTTCTGTTATTATTGTTCCTAAAGTAGCGAATAAAAGCTCCAAATTTACTTAATTTTCGTCAATCTTACTCAAAATATCACTATCTTTGCAGTCCTTATAGAAAAAAATGGGTATAAAAATAGTTAAGAAAGAAATTGTCAATCGCAAAGCCAAGTTTGAATACAGCTTTATACAAAATGTCGAAGCTGGGTTGGTATTGACGGGTACTGAAGTCAAAGCATTGCGAGTGGGTATGGCCAATCTCAATGATGCATACTGTATCTTTGATCATGGCAATCTGATCGTAAAGAGTTTGTATATTGCTGAATATGATCATGGAACTATTTATAACCACGACGCCCGCAGAGACAGACGACTTTTGCTTCATAAATCAGAATTGAAAAAACTGGAAAGAAGAGTGACTGAAAAAGGATATACCATCGTCCCGTATAAACTATATTTTTCTGACAGAGGTTTTGCCAAACTGGAAGTTGTGCTTGCCCAAGGTAAAAAGTCCTATGATAAAAGGGATGCCATCAAAGAACGGGAAAATAAACGGGATTTGGACAGACTAAAGAAAATAAAAATTTAACCGAAAACACTCTATCTATCAGCTCAAAAGCCTCTTTAGCATAGGTCTCCATTGCTTTATTGCTGAATAAGAAAACTCCAGCATTGGTCTGGTATTCAGCATGATTTTCAGGTCACTATACACCG
>JBATLS010000462.1:0-1941 GCA_049289435.1 Saprospiraceae bacterium
GATACATCCAGATACTCCAAACGAGGACAATCTTCCTTAACCGCCGCAGGGAGATCATTCAGGAGATTTTGTAACACGACGATGTTCGGTCCAGGAAGCGAACGATTAATGCCATTTGTCAAAAAACACTGACTTGCACTAATTTATGCTCGAAGTTGCAGAAGTGGAGAATAAATTCTAATATTGTCGCATGAATCAACGGCAGAAGCTATATTGGTTGGGGGTACTTTTGATATTTGCCTTATTGGAATATATGACGCTCGGTTATTGGAAGGGCTCATTGGGGATATATTTTAGCCCCATCGTTTTTTTTATGGCCTCTATGGGGGTCAGTGTGACGGCTATATATGGATGCTATCATCTACCTAAAAGTGATCTGGTTATCACCAGCAAATCACCTGGATTACTTTTCTACATTTTGATTCCATTGCTTGGGCTGTTGATTTGGTATGGATATTCCGTATTTGTACAACATCCCATCGACAACAATAAATCGGACGTATTTGCTCAGGTGCTCTCACCAGCACAGTGGTTGCTCCAGGGCCAATACCCATATCAAGACGTAGTACTGCCCACTTATACCATGCACAATACCTACTTGCCGATGCAATGGCTGCCTTTTGTATTGTCTGTATTGCTGGATTTTGATCCAAGATGGTTGCCCGTCAGTGTATGGGCAATATTTATGCTTGTTTTCGTACTGAAACTTCCAGTATCACAACCCAAATTTTCCGCCTCTAACATTATATTCACATTGGTGATGGGCATCATGACCGTTTTAGGAATTTTCCAATTTATCCAGTACAGCCCTTTTGATTTTGCGGTGACTCTGGAACTTCTTCCGACAGCCTATTATATTCTATTGGTATTGGCACTACTGAGAGGTAGGTGGTGGGGAATCGGACTCTCTATGGGCATGTGCCTGATGAGTCGGTTTTCTATCATTTTGCTTTTGCCTTTCATTGGTTGGTATATATGGAAACGATTTGGCGGTAATGTCCTATGGAAGTCTATGAGTGTAACGACAGGATTTATATTGCTGATCTTTGTGCTCCCCTTTCTGACCAAAGATCCGCAATTGCCAGTCAAAATACTTTCCAACTATGACAATGGAGCATTTGGCGAATGGCAAACCCATGGATGGCAAGAGCCTGGCACAGAGCCATATCAGCTGGCAAGAGGTCTCGGCGCAGCTATATTTGTCAAGAGACTATATGAATATGATATCACTGACGGAGTGCACCATCTTAAGCAAGCCTCGGTATTTTTCAGTGTTTTGGTCGGATTATTTATGATCTATCTGTATCAAAGGGACCGGGATACTATCCATCAGGATTGGATATTGCTGGGCGGCATCAAACTGTATATGACTGTATTTTATACCTTGGTATTGATACCGTATCCGTATTTGTTTGTATTACCTATTACTATTACATGCTTGATTTTATTAAAAGCATATAAAGACATAAACATAATTATAGTCAGAAGAAATTAAATTACGAAAAATATTAATTTTAATACGTTCAAAATCAAACGATTAAAATTATATAATTTTGCAATTTAATTTACTTTAAGTATAAAATAAGTCCCTAGGATGAAAATAAAAGAATCCCAAAAATTTACCTATTTTTTAATGTTGGTTTCTTTCAGAACGAATAATGGTCTTTGCCTTACATCATTTTGAATCCTACCAATATATTCACCAATGATACCAATAGACATCAATTGTGTTGCACCAATAAACAAAACAGAAATCATCAAAGATGGCCAACCCTGAGGAGTATGTGACAGAAAATAATATGAATACAAAGTATAGCAAATCAGTATAAGCGAAATATTAAAAACTACAAAGCCTGTTAGCGTTGCAAGCCTAAGCGGCATATTTGAAAAAGAAATAACCCCATCTAATGCTAGTCTGAATAGTTTTCTGTACGAGTATCC
>JBATLS010000463.1:0-5165 GCA_049289435.1 Saprospiraceae bacterium
CATACCAACTCACCGTCTTGACCAGTTGAACATCACCATTGGTGATGACTTTAGTCTGAGTGGCATCAAATAAACTTCCGAAAGATGTTCCTATGACATCACTGCTTACGATCTCATCCTCTGTATATCCGAAGCTTTCATTGGATGCTGCTTTCATAGCTGCGTTGACTTCTTCTACCGTTACTTTTTTATTCAATACTGTCACAAGCTCTGTCAGCGAACCGGTCAATGTAGGGACTCTTTGCGCTCCGCCATCCAGTTTGCCTTTGAGACCCGGGAGTACTATACCGATCGCCTTGGCAGCACCTGTACTATTTGGCACTATATTTTGAGCTGCTGCTCTGGCACGTCTCAAATCGCCCTTAGCGTGTGGCGAATCCTGAGTATTCTGATCATTGGTATAAGCATGGATGGTAGTCATCAGCCCTGATATTATACCAAACTGAACGTCTAATGTCTGAGCCATCGGCGCCAAACAATTGGTCGTACAACTGGCACAACTGATGACCGTCTCACTGCCGTCCAGGATATCGTGATTGACATTAAAAACAACTGTTTTAAGATCACCGGTTGCTGGAGCTGAAATAACCACTTTTTTAGCACCAGCTCTTAAGTGTGCTTCACTTTTTTCTTTATCAGCAAAGAAACCAGTACATTCCAACACTACATCTACATCATGCTCTTTCCAAGGAATGAGTGATGGATCTTTTTGTGCATAAATTTTTATCTCTTCTCCATTGACATAGATACAATCTTCGCCAGCTTTGACATCTTCGTTAAATCTGCCCTGTGCGGTATCGTACTTGAGCAAATGAGCAAGTACTTTAGGATTGGTCAGGTCATTGATCGCGACGACGTCAATTCCTTTCATATTAAAAATTTCTCTGTACACCAATCTTCCGATTCGACCGAATCCATTGATGGCTATTTTTTGAGTTGACATAGGTATTATATTTAATTTAAAAAACTTAGTGTTAATATTACATTATGTTGACCAACAGTGATATTATTTTGTAAAAGTAAAGAATAATTCATTTTATATCTAAATCACTGCGACAAAATCAGGTGATTCCAAAACTTAATTTTGTACCACAAAGATAAGTATTTTATTTTAAAGTTATCATAATTAATGATTACAAAATTGCGATCCCTATAATGTGTCTGTAAAATAAGTCAATAAATTACTTAAAAAATATTGATCATGTTACAAACAAAATAAACTACAAAATATGGGAATTAGTTGGAAGTTGACATCTGAATTCAAAATGAAAGTTGTATTGGAGCACTCCAGAAACGTAGTACATTGGCAAAATTGGTCGATGTGTTTCCTTCTCTTTGAGTAGTTGCCAGACCAGTCATTTATTTCTAATTTGGTAGAAAAGATTTGTTCCAGTCTTAAAAAATGATAAAAAAATCGTAAAAAACCAAGCTCGAACACAGTTCTTAATGGGAAGATACACCCAAAAACCCGATGAACAAAAACGAATGGACAATTTCGTCAGAACAGAAGATATTGATAAAGCAAGAAAAGTAATCCCATATCATAACTACAAATATGATTTACAGAGCGCAATACTGTGTTTAAAATATAAGTTATAAAAGAAAAAGATGATGAAGATTACTATCCTTATGATATCGCTCTTTGGCGCATCACATCTCCATAGTCAAAGCGTAAAGGATTCTTTACTGGAAATATATGCTGGACAAGTATTTTTCGAAACCAATAAGTCAGATATCGAGGATGGATACAAAGGTATCATCAAATCTCTGTGTGATTCTTTTCCTAACACAAAGGGTAAGTACTTTTTTATAAAAGCGCATACTGATGCTGTGGGCAATCGTGCTGACAACCTTTCACTATCCGAAAAAAGAAGCTTATCCATCAAAATGGAGTTAATAGCCAACGGTATCCCAGAAAGTGACATCCAAACAGAATGTTATGGCGATCAAAAGCCACAATCTGACAATCATTCTGAAGTAGGCAAACGACTCAACAGACGGGTGGAAATAAGTGTCAGGGATTGTGATACTATTCAGAAAAGGGTAAAGTGACCCATTCATACACTTTCAAAATATCATGCTTATAAGTATTTTGGGTAATTTATACATCCAATTTCCCGAATTGACCCTTTAAGACTATTTTCGCAATGGTTACCAAATCTTCACTCACCATATTCGGGTTCAAATCTCCATCCTTCACAACGAGTGATTGCAAGAGCGTTTTTAACTGAGCAAATGTAATATCCCCATGTTTAAAACTTGCAAGATGAAACATCCAAGGGATGGTCGGAGAATAATTGGCACTTTTTTTATAAATATCATCTTTATCAGCCAATCTAAAGGTAGAATAGACTTTCACTACCTCACTATAATTGCCATTGATCAACATCGCTTTGATGTAAGCATTAAAAAACAAGTGCCACCTGTGCTCAAAAATTTCCTTTTTAAATGCCGTTAAAAAAACAAAGCCGTGATTCTCCGCTTGCTTAGCATTGCCCGAGTCTATGAGTGAGAATAAAATAAATGCGGCATGACCAATTTTGTTGTGGTAGTTGACCGAGGTCTTTGCCACAGATGCCGATTCTCGCAAGATATGAAGGGCATCATCTGACCGTCCACCCCGAAGTAATACCGCAGCCAAATTATTTACATAATATAAATAGTCATTGTTTTTTTCCTTGATGGAAAGATATCCATAATAAGCAGCTTTTTCAAAATCCTGATGAGCTGAATAATAGAGTAAATACTGGCTGTAAAAGTTCGTAACTATTCGTCTGGAGTAAAACTTACCATCGGAAACCTGCTTTTCAAAATATACAAACATATCCCGCAAGAGGTCATATTTTTTCATATTATGAGCAATAAATACCATTCTTATCCATGCTAAAATCCGATTGTAGCCATCGAGCTTTTCATTGTAAAACAAAGATGACAACCACGGAAAGGAATCCGTATAATTGACACTTTTTTTGCGGCTGTAGTCCGATATGATGTCATTGGTGGTTTCATGCAGTTTGTCATTGACTAACTTTGAGAACTCATAATCTGTCCTAAATTCAGTTTGAAATTGATTGACCAGTTGATAATCCTTATATCTCAATCTGATCTGAAGATAGTGACGATAAGTCCTGCTGATGTCATAAATTTTGATAAAATTAAAATCGGATGGGTCTGTATTTTGAATCAACTTAAGTAAATCTCTTTCATCTCTGAGAGCAATGCTGTCCGTCATGATGAGCATTTCCCAATTCAGCAACTTTTCCATGTTTTTATCTACATCCAGATGTATCAATAGTTGCTCACACCATCGTTTGACATAGCTGTATTTTCTTTTATCTATCGTTTGGTCAAAGTTGCCTTCAGTATTTCGTGATTTTGCCAGATCTACTATACTTTGCAATATGCTTTTCTTTTCATCATCTTCAAATTTCTGAAAATGATATAAAAAATCTGCTTCCAAAGGAAGTACACACTGTGCGAAATCCGTAAACTTAGACAATTTACTTTTCAATCAGTATTTAGATTTAAAGGGTGATGCCACCATCGACGCTAATGGTTGCCCCATTGATATAGTCGGCTGCCGAAGATGCTAAAAAAGCATTTACATTGGCCACATCTTCAGGCTTCCCTAATCTTTGGAGAGGCACTTTAGCTTTCATTTTGTCAATGACCTCCTGAGGCATGGCATTGAGTATTTCAGTCAGGATAAAACCGGGTGCTACAGCATTGGCAGTAATGCCTTTTCTACCCAATTCCTTTGCCCAGGTTTGGGTCATAGCTATTACTCCTGCTTTTGCAGCAGCATAGTTGGTCTGACCAAAATTGCCATAAAGGCCGACTACAGACGATATGCTTATGATTCTCCCATAGCCTTTTTCGACCATATATGGTGCTACGACTCTGGTACAATGATACACTCCTGACAAATTGATGTCTATGACTTGTTGCCATTGATCATCAGACATTTTCAGTAGGGTTGAATCTCTGGTGATACCTGCATTATTGACCAAAATATCTATTTTCCCAAATTTAGACATGACATCATCAGCCGCTGCCTGAGCCTGATCCTTATCCGTGGTATCGACCTGATAAAAATAAGCATCATGACCTTGAGTTTTCAGATCCTTGGCCAAAGCATAGCCACGTTCTTCGTTGATATCCCAGTTGATAACAATTGCCCCTTCTGCTGCAAACTTGATCAAGGTTGCTTTACCTAAACCTGATGATCCGCCTGTGACTATGGCCACCTTTCCTTCGAGTGATTTCATGATACGATTAATTATTGTTTATCCCGATGAATTAAAAGGCAAAAATAGGTAGTATTAGAGACAATACCTCATTATTTGATGACTATTTAGAAAAAATGATCCTAAAGTCACACATTCAATATGTATTCTATTCAATTGATATACAACTATTTATAAATTAATATGATTCAATGTCATATACATATATAAAATTTTATTTGTGTTATGGTATCCAATAATGTCAGATATTAGCCTCAGATTTTTTTATTGACCTACTATAATCAGTTAATGAGTTTTTCGCAAGCCACCATGTTATTACTAAGTTTGTACTTCATCCTAACACTGTATGTAGTATATAAAGGTGCCAAACAAACTAAGAATATTCAGGATTTTGCTTTGGGTATAGGGTTTTCTCCTTTGATAGTAGGTTTATCTTTAGCTGCCAGTATTACCAGCGCTGCTACTTTTATTATCAATCCAGGTTTTGTGGCATTATATGGTTGGAGTGCATTTGTTGCAATGTCTCTAGTACTTCCTCTTGGATTGTATATTTCATTGATTGTATTAAGCAAAAGCTTCAGGAAATATGGTACCAGCATAAAAGCACTTACGCTTGCTCAATGGGTCGGACAAAGGTACAACAGTAAATTTTTCTCTTTGCTAATGGCTTTTTTCTCCTTATTGATGTTGACCTTCATCGTATTGATTTGTGTAGGATTGACAAAGGTCATAGCCAAGTCTTTAGACGCCGATGAATTGACAGTACTGGTATCCATGGTGGTATTTGTATTCGGTTACACTATGTTTGGCGGCGCCAACTCTATGGTTTATACCAATACTATCCAGGCGGTATTGATGATCATAGTGGCCATCATTTTGCTTACTTCAGGATATGAGCACTTTAGTCAAGGCTTAGAT
>JBATLS010000464.1:0-2917 GCA_049289435.1 Saprospiraceae bacterium
GAATGGATAAATACCCGATATAATACAGGCATAGCAGCAGTAGCGACTTTAGGAAAAGAGTGGATGGTAGGAAAATGTAAAAGGAACTCCATAGGTATAAATGTGAAAAATGTTTGGATCGGCGGCCAATGGGATACGCCAATAGACCGTGTAAATTCCCAAATTGAGCGCAAAGAAGTCAGAGATGAAGATCATCCTTTTTCGGTCAGGTTGAAAGATTTTTATAAGCTGGATTTCGGTATCAAATTCAAAAGAAACAAAAGCAAGTACACATCGACACTGTCACTAGATCTGATGAATGCTAGTAATTACGAAAACATAGGTGGTTTGACATATGATGTACAAAATGATAAGATCGAGTCTTGGACTATGATGCCTTTGGTACCTATTATTTCGTATAAAGTAGAATTTTAATGAAAAGTTCATCTTCCGGAGTTTTTAGCGAGGAGGTATCTATCAAAAGGCAAATACTTGCAGAAAGCAGAATTATGCATCATAAAAACATACCTTTCATAAGGTGTGTTAATCATAGTGAAATGAGCGAGAAAGTAAAACATTTACAACCTTTAAGATCCGTAGATAAGGCAACCTTTGAGGAGTTATTTAAGGAACATTATGACGGTATGTACAGGTATTGTCAGACGATGGTGAATGATATAAGCGAGGTAGAAGACATCATACAAGGTGTATTTACAGATCTTTGGCAAGATCGCCACAAGTTAGTGATTCATACTTCTATACAGGCCTTTTTGTACAAAGGGGTGTATTTCAAATGCATGAATAACATCAAACATGCTAAAGTAGCCCAAAAGTATGTCCGCTCCACCCCTGATCATGAGTCACATATGGTCGGAGATACGATGATATATCAGGAAGTAGCAGAAAAAATAGACCAAGTGATGCGCACACTTCCGGAGCAATGCCGAAAAATATTTGCCATGAGCAGGTTTGACGGCCTCAGATATAAGGAGATTGCGGAGACATTACAGCTATCTCCCAAGACCATAGAAAATCAAATGGGTAAAGCACTTAAAACAATGAGAGTTGCATTATCTGAATATATTCACATCATTGTTTTCACCATTTTAAGCTATTTGTTATGAATACATATGATCCGGTCAATGATGATTTTATCACCAAATATTTGAGTGGTGAAGCCAGTCCTGAAGAAGCCATCCAGATGGAAGAATGGAAAGCATCATCACCCAATAACCAGCATTATTTTGATCAAATGCAGCAGGCATATATGTTGGTTTTTGACAAAGAATTTTCAAAACCAAGAAAGCTAAAAGCTTGGAATACATTTCAGTCAAAAATAGAAAAAGAAGTAACGAACAGCTGGATATATGGTATAGTAGCAGCTTTGGTTTTAGGCTTGGTCACGGTAGTATTTTTATTGCAAAGGTCTGATGTTCCTGCTCAGATGTTGGCAACAGATGCAGCGATCAATCAAGTGCTATCTGACAAAACATCTATAACTCTCCAAAAAAACAGTAAGATAACTTTTGATGAGAAGTACGGTCAAAATAGAAGGAAGCTTACACTCTCAGGCGTGGCAAAATTTATAGTCACTCATGACGAATCGCTACCGTTTATTGTAGAGTCGAATGGAGTTTTTATTGAAGATATAGGTACGGAGTTTGAAGTAGAGAGTAGACCAGAATCTGATACCGTATATGTGGTAGTAAACGAAGGGATCGTGCGCTTGTACGATGAGCATGGCACCGAAATCATCATCAAGGCAGGTGAAAAGGCGTGGTATATCCGATCTCAAAAGAAAATCATCACGAATATCGAGACCAATGTTGTCAAATTTGATTTTAAAAATACCCTGCTGGAAGATGCTGTGGCACTTTTAGAAAAAACATACGAAATTGACATACAGTTAGTGCCTGTGAGCATTGGGAAGTGCAAAATTACTACCCAGTTTTTTGATGAAGAAATAGCAACTATTATCACTATCATTACGGAGACTTTGGGTTTTAAATACCAATACCAAGATCAGCAATACAAAATAGAAGGAAAGCCATGTCAGTAAAAACCATCTGCATTTTATGGGTTTGGGCTGGCTTGGTATATATAGCCACGGGTCAAACGATGCTCAATACCGAAGTAACTTTACATCACCATAATAAGTCAGCAAAAGTCGTCTTTAAAGATATTCAACAGCAGACAGGAGCTGTATTCTCGTATAGTGACTTTCAGGATGACAAGAAAATGAGCATTCAAGTCAGTAAAACATTACTCAAAAATGTCATTCCATTATTGGAAACAGAGCTGCAAATAAGCATCATTATAAAAGACAAATATCTCATCGTACGATCCAATGTACCGATACAAACACAAGAACAAAATATCAGCGGGACGATCCTCAATCCTAGTTCGAAAGAGCCTATCAGCGATGCCAGCGTGTTTGTCAAAAAACACAAAATTCTGGTAAACACCGATAGTAGAGGAAAATTTGCTTTTAGTGTACCATCTGATATCAAGCAAGTCAGAATCAACATAGCGAAAGCAAACCACATCGATACATCTTTTGTGATTTTAGCTTCAGAGAGTCAATCTATCCACGTTTATTTACGGACTTTTCCACGTAAAAGTATCTCAGAGTTTGATTCTTTATATCCCAAAGAAATACAAATAGAATCCATTTTTGAACAAAAGATACCCGAAACGCCGCCTGTGCAGGCATTGAGTTATAATGAGAATTTTTGGGATAAAATGGAGAGAAAAAATGTTAATCTCATTAATATCAATGACACCATTTTCAATAAGTTTTCTGTGTCACTTCTGCCGCCAATCAGTACGAATAAACTGCTTTCTTTCCATACCAAAAATGTCATTTCACTTAATATCATAGGAGGTAACTCAAAGGGTCTAGACGGTGTGGAACTCGGTGGAGTGTATAACTATGATG
>JBATLS010000465.1:0-3608 GCA_049289435.1 Saprospiraceae bacterium
CATCTGGAATTGGTTGACGCACTTTCAGCGTCATCATCAAAAGAAGATGCAGATAAAATCATCATGAAATTGGTGGATTCATATAAAATTTACAATCAACACTTTCAATAAACCTAGTGCTCTGTCCAGATAATAAGTTAATCCCGATAGCTATCGGGAAATGGGAGTTATTTTTTTGAAGATCAAGGCAAAAATCGCAGCCATAGCCGTAGCTACGGCGAGTATTTTTAACGCAGATATTCGGAAAAAGAACCACATTTAATTAAGTTCTTTATCTGGACAGAGCACTAGTCTATACCTTATAAATTTCAATAATAAAATATGACGCCACTCCGAAAAGCAAATAATAAATAAATGCCACTAAGTCTCCAAGTCTCAAAGGTTCACAAAGGATTGAATATCAAATGAAGTGATTTAAAAACATATTGTTAATTCCTTTGCAAGTCATTGAAACACATATCTTCAGCTTTTTTCTTGTCCATTCCCGATAGCTATCGGGACCACTATGAACTTCAAAAAATGCTTTGATCTGTATACCAAGCACTTACAAATCATTTTAACATATGTTTTTAAATCACTTCAATATTTAAAATTGTTAATTCTTTGTGGTTCTTAGTGTTTTTGTGCCTTTGTGGCAAAAATAAACTTTTCGGAGTGGACTCAAATATAGAATCCAAAAAAAATCTGAAAAAAAGGTAAGATACTTTATAATATTTGGGCATGAGTCAAATAAAACAATAAATTTGGTACATTTACACCCCATCTATGATTCAAAACAGGGATGAAGGTTGATCTTATTAAAAACAGCAAAATGAATGATGTTAAATTTAAGAAATATTGGCGTACCAATCTAAAATATCTGGGTATTTTACTCACTATATGGTTTTTATGCTCTTTTGGAGCAGGCATTATCTTCAAAGAGTCGCTTGATCATTTTCGAGTCGGTGGTTTTAAACTTGGTTTTTGGTTTGCCCAGCAGGGTGCTATTTATATTTTTTGCATATTAATATTTGTGTATGTCCACCTGATGAATAGACTGGATAAAGCATTTGATGTAAACGAGGAGTAAATCACAGGAAAATAAAGAAATATATCTATCTATGGATGTTAAGACTTGGACATACCTGATCGTAGGGTTGACTTTTGTATTGTATATTGGGATAGCCATCTGGTCAAGAGCCGGATCTACTAAGGAGTTTTATGTAGCTGGAGGAGGTGTTTCGCCCCTGGCCAATGGCATGGCTACTGCTGCTGATTGGATGAGTGCTGCATCGTTTATTTCTATGGCAGGGATCATCTCATTTGCCGGGTATGATGGTGCTGTATATCTGATGGGATGGACTGGTGGCTATGTACTGTTGGCTTTGCTGCTGGCTCCATATCTACGTAAGTTTGGAAAATTTACAGTACCGGATTTCATAGGCGACAGATACTACTCCCAAACAGCGCGAACTGTTGCAGTGATTTGTGCGCTCATAGTATCTTTCACCTATATAGCTGGCCAAATGCGTGGGGTCGGATTGGTGTTTTCCAGATTTCTAGAGATCAGTATAGATCAAGGTGTGATCATAGGTATGGGGATCGTTTTTTTCTATGCAGTCCTCGGGGGGATGAAAGGGATCACTTACACTCAGGTAGCACAGTTCTGTGTATTAATATTTGCATATCTGGTACCTGCTATTTTTATTTCGATAGCATTGACAGGTCACGTGATACCGCAGCTTGGTATTGGCAGTCAGATAAACGATGGGTCTCAGACGTATCTTCTGGATAAATTGGACGGACTGAACGAAGCATTGGGTTTTGCAGCATATACTGAAGGTACTAAAAGTATCGCCGATGTATTTGCCATTACCTTGGCACTCATGGTAGGTACAGCTGGATTACCACATGTAATAGTGCGATTTTTTACTGTCCCAAAAGTAAGTGATGCCCGCAAATCTGCTGGATATGCCTTGTTATTTATAGCCATACTTTATACGACAGCCCCTGCTGTAGCTGCATTTGCCAGAGCCAATTTATTGGATACCGTAAGCAATCAGCCGTATGCAGAGATGCCAGATTGGTTCAAAAAGTGGGAGAAGACAACACTCATTACTTTTGATGATAAAAATGGAGACGGAATCATTCATTATGTAGGGGATAAAAGTACCAATGAACTTTTGGTGGACAATGACATCATGGTTTTAGCTAACCCTGAAATGGCACACTTGCCCAATTGGGTGATTGCTCTGGTTGCAGCAGGTGGTTTGGCAGCTGCATTATCTACTGCTGCTGGATTGTTGCTTGTGATTTCTACGTCGATTTCTCATGACTTGTTAAAAAAACAATGGAAACAGGACATCTCAGAAAAAAATGAACTAATTGCTGCGCGCGTGGCTGCGGCATGTGCAGTTATCGTTGCAGGATATTTTGGCATTCACCCTCCTGGTTTTGTCGCGGCCGTGGTAGCTCTGGCTTTTGGTTTGGCCGCATCTTCCTTTTTTCCCGCCATCATTATGGGTATATTTTCGAAAAGGATCAACACCTATGGCGCTGTCTCAGGGATGATAGTTGGCATTAGTTTGATGCTTTTTTATATGTTGAAGTTTAAATTTGGCGTCTTTGATGGAGGTAAAGATGCTGTAGCTGGTCTGACAAAAGACTGGTGGTGGGGCATTTCGCCGGAAGGATTTGGCAGCATTGCTATGATGGCCAACTTTGCTGTGGCTACGATCGTAAGTTATACCACCGCTCCACCACCCGAACAAATCAGACAAATGGTCGAAGATATCAGGATACCAAGAGGGGTTAAGGCGGCGAATATGCATTGATCTTTGCACGAAGGGTACTTTTACCATATAAACAATTACCAAAAATTTTAACCTTACCCTTCAGTGGACTATGATCCCATATTCTGCTTTAGGTATTTTGGTATTGAAATTATTTTAAATCAGACAGTACACTCCGTGGTAAGTCTGGTACATGCCAGGCATACTCTTCGACTGACAGGAAGTATCAGATATTTTGAACTCGTCAAGACTCTTTTCTTTAATAGTCTTCGCTAAAGATAGAGGTATGTAAGTATCAATTAAAACATTTGATTTTCAATCATATTACTGATTGCCCATATTGACATGCCTTTTGGGGTCACATCACCGTATATATAAAGTATATACATAACCAAAAAATTACATTTTAAATTAGACAATAATAATATAATATAATGTGCTGCAAATGAGTTAGTTAGATGATTTTTTATCTAAATTATATTCAAATATTGGCTGGTGTATATCAAATGTATATATAGACAGTAAAGGAAGAAATCATTATTATTGTAATGTCATTTAACGCAATTAGCCACATTAAAATTATTTCACATGAGACGCTTATCCAAAGAAGTATTTCTACTCTTTATCTTTGTTTGCACTTCAATATTTGCCCAATCTCAAGCTGACAAAGTAGTAGTCAGTAATAATGGCCAAGGCCAAAAACTTTTGGTCAATGGAAAAGACTTTATGGTCAATGGGATGAACTGGGACTATTTCCCTATTGGCACCAACTACACTTATAGCTTATGGACTCAGTCAGACGCTACTATCGTGGCGGCGCTGGATTCTGAGATGTCT
>JBATLS010000466.1:0-12807 GCA_049289435.1 Saprospiraceae bacterium
GGATTGGCAGTAGCCAGACAAGAGAGCCAACCGTCACTTAGATTTGTACTATGTCTGTCTGGATATGCTTGGGCAGATATATTAAAATGTATAGAAATGAAACAAACAAGCGTCAAAATATGTCTGATACTTAGCATAATATAAATGATTGATATATAAACAGTAAACGAAGTCCTTGTCACTTTCCCTACTTAGAGTATATTTAAAATTATATTTGCTCGCTTTCGCTCAAACATGAAAATTTAAACACACTCTGAATAAAAAATAATTTATCTTTCAGGATTTATAGTAAAAAGAAATTAAATTTAATCATCAAACAATAGAAAACAAGACTTGAAACAATGTATCATTATAACCATAAGTAGCATATTTTTATTGGCTGGATATACCTCTATTTCACTAATTACTTCTTATCGGTCACTCAAGACATACCAGGAAGATCTGGCTGAGATCAATAAAATCAATTATGGCCTGTTCAATCTCAGAATCTGGAAGTCAGAAGCCCTGAAAGTATTTGAACATCGGATCGGCGAATTCGAAATATCTCCCAAAGCCTATGATCAGGTAGTCATTGAGCTCGATAAATATCTGCGAGGCATCAACAAACAGTATATAGAGAGTGGTAAAATTTTTGAAAATATATTTAACGATGCTGAAAAAAATCCCAATGTCAATAAAGTATTACTCAAAATGATTAAAGAGAATACTGCTCCACAGATTAAGTTTCTCAATATTCCGCAGTATATCCCTAGCATGGCAGTACAGCTTGCCGATGAGCTAAAAAAGCAAGAGCCTCAACTCAAAGATATCATGAGGGCAGAGCTTAAAAAAATAATTAAAGATGATGATGAAAGCACTTTTGTGGATCCGAGAGCTGGAGTTTTTTCAAAATATAGCACCACTGACATCACTACTACAAATACAAAGCTCAAAGATCTTATTGATGACAAACAAATAGAAATAGACCAAATGATCATATGGATCTATAGTTTGCTGATGGGTGCTTTTATCATGTCATGGGTGCTGATGGGCTATATTGGTACGGTGCCATCTTTGACATTGATTACCACCAATTCGATCATAATGTTGGTATTGGGAGTCAATCTGCCTATGATAGATATCGAAGCATTGCTCAATTCTTTTACTATCAACGTCTTAGGCACCAATATCGGTTTTGAAAAACAGTATATGTATTTCCAAAGCAAATCCATACTTGATGTGACTGAAACGCTGATACAAGGTCGTGGCATTGATCTTAAGATCGTGGGTTGGATGGTTTTGTGTTTCAGCGTTGTGTTTCCGCTCATCAAATTGATACTTTCTGTATTGTATTTGTATAGTGCCAAAATCAGGGCTAACAAAACCATTCAAAATATCATCTTCTACCTGGGCAAATGGAGTATGGCTGACGTATTTGTAGTGGCATTATTTATGGCCTATATCGGTTTTTATGGCATCATATCATCACAACTAAGTAGTATTGCCAACAATGAGGGTGGATTTGCCGTCGAAACCATCAACAATTCAAAACTTTCGCCCGGAGCGCTATTTTTTACCACCTATTGTATTATGTCCATCATCATAGGTATTCTGGTCAATAAAAGAGTTTCTAATGAGTAAGGTATTCAACTCATTAAAGGTATTTAGGCAAAAGAATAAATAACTATTGAATACCTATTTTTTTCTAATGGTCTTGCCAATTTGCAGGGTGTCGGAAAAGAGCATAATTTTGACATTTACATTTCTGAGTATGTTTTCCAGCCCTTCATTGATCAAGTCAATGATCACTCTGCATTTATCGACCGAAAGAAAGGCCGACATCTTATCTACCGCTTCCAACTCCTTTGCTGTCATTTGGACTTCATTGCTATTGGTAAGAATACGATAGACCAATTGTCTAAAAAAATGGAGTGCGTACTTTAAAAATGTGACTTGACTGTCTTTAGTCATCGTGGTGATGTTACTGATCCAGTCATTGATCATCACGGGATCAGATTTGTATGCTGCCCTCATCCAATCCAAAATCAATTCAGAGTAGTCTAATGCTTCGCCTCTCATGATATTCATTGCCAAATTGATATTACCATCCGAAAGAAAAGCAATCTGCTGGGCTTTATCTCCGGTGAGCTCAAATTTGCTTTGCAGCATTGACATGATTTCGGAGTCTTCAAAAGGAGGAATTTTGACCAACTGACATCTACTAAGGATGGTCTGCAAGATATTCTCCTGATTTTCGGACACAAATATAATATAGGTATAGTCAGTAGGCTCTTCGATAAACTTGAGCAACCTATTGCCTTCTACCCCCAGATATTCAGGCAACCACATGACCAGTACTTTATAATCAGACTCATAGGTAGTCAGATTGAGTTTGACCAATATGTCGTTACACTCTTTGACATTGATATTAGGGGCAGTGTTTTCAGCACCTATATGTTGCAGCCACTCTCCAGTATTTAGAAAAGGGTGTATCGTGATGATCTCTCGCCATTTTGATATAAAATCTACACTGGTCGTTTCGGCCCTGTTTTTGGATGGATGTTTCACCACAGGATATGCAAAGTGGATATCAGGATGGATGTATTTGTGAGTTTTATTGCATTGAGGGCAATTGCCACAACTATCATTTTCGCCCCTATTGGTACACATGATATAGGATGCATATGCCAATGCCAATGGTAAACCTCCGAAACCTTCTCTCCCCAAAAAAATCTGGGCGTGTGGTATCCGCCCCTTCGTTACTGTATTGATCAGGTGGTGTTTGATGTCTTCCTTTCCTATGATATCTCTAAAAAACATGTACGTTTGTATCTGATGACTAAAATATTTGTTTTTATGACTCCAACCAACCTAGGATTTCCTCTGACATTGGAGCGACGATACTCGAATGGTTTTTGACCAGATGGCCACTTTCCGAAATGAGAAATTTATGGAAATTCCAATGTACTTCGTGTCCCGAAACTCCATCTATCTCTTGAGCCATCAACCATTCATACAAGGGATGAGGATGGCTTCTGATGGATAATTTTTCAGTCAATGGAAATGTCACCCCAAAATTTACCCTGCAAAAATCCTGTATTTCTTCACTACTACCCGTCTCCTGACCTCCAAAATCATTGCACGGACATCCTATGATGACCAACTTATCACCATATGTAGTGTATAATTGCTGCAGTTGATCATACTGAATGGTAAACCCACATTGTGAAGCCACATTGACAATCATGATCTTTTTGCCCTTGTAGTCACCTAAGTGCATAGGTTGGTCGTAGATATCATTTATACTGATTTCAAATAAACATGATGCTATCATAGGGGTTCTTTGTGTAAGGCTCAAAGTTAGTTTTTATAAATTATGGATGCAACAAAAAAGAATATCTTATTGTTAACCTCCACAAAATAGATAGTCATGAGGGTTTCAGTATATAGGAAAGCGCACTTCAATGCAGCCCACCGCCTGCACAATCCCATTTGGACGGACGAAAAAAATAAAGAAGTCTTCGGCCTCTGCAATAATTATCACTATCATGGACACAATTACGAACTGGAAGTCAAATTGACTGGCGAGGTAGATCCAGAGACAGGATATGTGTATGACATGAAAGTCCTCGCTGATCTGATCAAAACAGAAATTGAAGACCGGTTTGACCACAAAAATCTAAATCTGGATACTGAAGAATTCAAGACGATGATCCCAAGTGCAGAACACATCGCTTATGTGATCTACCATATCCTGAGAGATAAGTTGGATGCTACATTTGATTTAAGTATAAAACTGTGGGAAACCCCTCGCAACTATGTACAATATCCTGCATGATATGAGTACATTTATTAGATAATTTCATGGTTAAATAAACGTTAAGTTGATTATATATTACTACTTATCCAAAATTACCATCGTTTCTTTGTATAAAATAATATTTATCTATGCATATCTTGAAAATCGCCTTTTGTTCGATATTGTTGATTGGTCTTTCGTCTTTCACTACTAATAATAATCCCTTCCCGTCGATCGTAATCAAATCATTGGATGGTAAAACGGTGGATACCCACACGTACACCACAAATGGCAAAATCACGGTAGTAAGTTTTTGGGCTACGTGGTGCACTCCTTGCAAAAGAGAATTGGATGTCATCAATGAGTTGTATGACGAATGGATAGGAAAATATGATATGCAATTACTTGCCATTTCTATTGATGATGCCAGAGGTCTTACCAAAGTCCCTTCGATGGTCAAGACCAAAGGCTGGGAATTTACAGTTTTGGCAGATTACAAGCAAGAACTACAACAAGCACTCAATTTTCAGACCATCCCACAGACCTTTCTACTAAATCAAAAAGGGGAAATAGTCTATGCACACAATGGATATAATCCAGGAGACGAAATCGAATTAGAAAAAAAGATAGCAGAGTTAAGTGCCCAAAAATAATATTTTTACTTGAAGCAGTTATCTGATCATAATATTAATCCTACTGAACCTTTGCGTCGCAATCACCGAAGCCTATTCTAACCCCTTCACGTTCACTCCAACCTCTGATAGATACAGTGTCTCCATCTTCTATAAATACTCTTTGCGAACCATCGGACAAAGTGATTGGTTTGGTTCCTTTCCAACATATTTCGAGCATAGATCCATAAGATTCGGGGGTCGGTCCGCTGATCGTGCCAGATGCCATCAGATCGCCTACTCTCACATTACACCCATTGACCGTGTGATGGGCAAGTTGTTGGCACATATTCCAATACATAAATTTAAAATTGGTAGTCGAAACCCTCTGTCGTACGCCTGATGAAGTGTGTATATCTACACTTAAGTTGATATCATAATTTTTGCCTCCATTGTACCTAAGATAAGATAGCACCTCGGGGTTTTGACTCGGACCACTGCATCTGAATGGCTCCAATGCATCCAGAGTGACAATCCATGGTGATATCGTGGATGCAAAGTTTTTTGCCAAAAATGGACCAAGCGGTACATACTCCCACTTCTGAATATCCCGGGCAGACCAATCATTGAACAGTACGACCCCGAAGATATACTCTTCTGCTTCTCCTGTAGATATGGATTGACCTTGTAGGGTATCTTTTCCTATCACAAAACCCATCTCCAGTTCAAAATCCAATTGCTTCGTGGCCCCAAATGTAGGTTGATCTGCCCCCATTGCTATTGTCTGACCTTTAGGCCTGTGTATGGGTGTACCCGAAACGGATATGGAAGATGCCCGACCGTGATATCCGACCGGGAGGTGCAACCAGTTGGGCAACAATGCATTGTCCGGATCCCGAAACATGGTGCCAACATTGGTCGCATGCTCTTTGCTGCTGTAGAAATCTGTATAGTCACCGATATGTATTGGCATCAACATACTCACATCTGTTAGTGCTACCAATATTTGGTCATTGTGTTCTATTGCGCTTTCCATAAATCCGCCGGTACAAAATCCATCCCTAAGCCTGAGTCTCACTTCTGAAGTGATCGGCTTGCCCAAAGCTATAAATTTGTTGAGTACTTCGTGGGTAAAAACATCTATTGGGATCATCAAATCTGAAAAAAGACCGGCCTTGTGGCATGCATTGAGGTCGATGATGGTATCTCCGATTCTTGTACATGCGAAGGTATCGTTTCCCTTTTTAGCCATTCCAAAAGGAATATTATGAATACTGAAATCGCTTCCAATGGGTATATTTATAAAACTATTCATGTATTTATATTATTATGCCATATCCAACAAGAATCCTAGTCCAGTTGTTTAGCGGATCAAAATAAATGACTGGATTACAGCAACTTGTATAATGTCAGTTAGATAAGCTGATGGTGAATTTAGAAGATGGGATCCAGTAATTTGGATGGGAAGTTGATGGATAAGTTGATGATGAAGTATTTTTGGAAGTAGATTTTTAGGTGTTACCTCATTCATTACGGACAAAACCGACTTAGTTTATTACCGTCTTCACCCCGAATTGTAAGGATGAAGTATGGATTTTGTCTTTATTGGGGCCAATACCTATATCATCACTGAGAAACTGACGATGGTAGGAAGGTTGTATGTACAAAGAAGTATTTTTAAATACCCTCTTTTCTATTCCAAATCCGAATCCTACAGTGGCAAAATAATTTTCACTAAATGAATCCCCATTTAAGAAGCCTTTGATAAATGGTTTTTCGGTCAGTCGAGCCTGATCGGGCGTATATCTCCCTGCTGACGGTCGTCCTTGACGCAACGTTTCAGTAATATCATAATCTGTATTTAGGACCACATTTAGCGTAGCACCGACCATCAGATAGCTACTCCAATTGTCATGATTTATAAAATGATATTTAATATTCAACGGGATGTTTACGATATTGTACGAAATTTTATTCAGACTTTTTTCGAAGTAGTATTCAGATTGTTGACCAAAAGCTTCCTTGATTATTTTTGGTTGATACACCAGACTCGAATATCCAAGTCCAGTTTCTATCTCTACTTGATTGGTAGTTCGGGATATATTGACCCCAACAGAATTGTTGAGCGCTTCTTTATTGTAGGAAGCAAGAGAATACAGTTTATCAAACGGTGTATTGATCAGATTGATGTCCGCCGATCCGTACACAGAAACGGCTATTCTGGCTGGCGTAGTAGGATATACCATTTTCATAGGCATCATCAAGGGTATTTCTGATTCTACTAATGTATTGGGTATCCGGGGTAGAAAATCTATTGTCGAATGATTGGTCACTGACTTGTCAATGATCGAAGCACCATTATTTGCATCGATGTGTTCATCCGTAAGGACATTTTGAGCAACCTCTTTCTCCTTTTCCTGTGCTAATATCAGGTCAGTAGTATGCACTGCATCGATGGCAGATAAATGATTGACATCTTCACCAATATCGTAAGTATATGTGGCCATCTGCGGAGGCTCTATGACATTTTCTGCCGCTGCCGCTTGATCCCAAAAAGCAAGTTTTGTCTTGATCAAGTCCACACTATTTAAATGATTCACATTCTGGAGAGATACACCTGGCTTCTTTCTTTGACTCAATACAGGTTGTATATCTGACGCTGATATAGCAGCAGAGCCTTGTGATACTACCATATGATTAGAAATATTCTCTTTGCGATCATCAGAGACAGCATACTTTGATTGTGTGTTAAGTGGAGTATTGTCATTTTTATCAATTACCACACCTGATATGTGGAAGAATGTGAAGACAATTAGAAAGACAGCAGCAAACTCAAGCACCTTGGATATAAAGATGGTATTTTTTCTTTCTTCGATCATGGTGAGCTGCTCTTTGAGCAAATACCAGTGATTAGAATTGTATTTTGGTCGATTGCCTTCAGATGCCGCTTTTATTTTCGTATCAAATATCTTATCAGCAGTCTCTACAGAAGGTCGATCAGATTGATCTAATTTATCCACAAACGAAGACCAAACATCTGTCTCCTTCATAGGGAGCAGATCATCCATTTTTTTCTTTATTATTTCGTCAAACTTATCTTCTTTCATCTTATTTCACCGTCCGCTGCTAATAATATATTTTTTAGTTTGGTTCTTGCTTTGACAAGATTTGACCTGCATGTACTTTCATTGATATCCAACATCCCTGAGATTTCTTTGTGAGAATACCCTTCTATGACATATAGGTTAAATACAGAACGATAAGAATGAGGTAATTGCTGCAATGCTTTCAATATTTCTTCACTGGAAAGTTTTGAAACAGCATCAGGTATATTAGTATTGACGTAATAAGCTTCATGAAGATCTTCGGTTTTTCTTCTGGAATCTTTGCGATAAAAATCTATAGAAGTATTGACGACGATCTTTCGTATCCAGGCATTGAGTGAGGTGCCGACCTGATATTTGTACATGTTTTTGAATACCTTAATGAAACTTTCGTGGAGGATGTCCAGTGCATCTTCATTGTTGCCGGCATATCTCATGCAAAGTGCCATCATGGATGAGTAGTTGTCTTCATACAATTTTTTCTGAGCCCATCTTTCATTTGAAAGACAAGCGTCTATAAAAATTGTCTCCTCTTGATTGGCGATCGTTAAGGTCAAATCCATGAAGTAAAGGTAATTAATAATCATTACCTGACGGCATAAAAAAATGTTAAAAAATATAAAATATATCTTTTTACATGAATTTTGCAAGAAATAATAAGTGTGAAGCACTAAACATCACGATATCAAGCAATATTTTGCCATTTTCGCCAAACTAAATTGGTTTAAACAATACAATCTAAAATTTTAAATCTGGGATACATTCATCAGACCGACCAATTCTTTGACTTCTCTTATGGTTTGATGAGCCACCTTCCGTATTTCGAATGAAGACTCTCTTACTTGATCTTTCAGCCTTTTTTTGTCGGTTTGCAACGCTTTTCTATTTTCCAAAAAAACAGAAGTCATTTTGACCAGTGCGTCCGCAGTTGCTTGTTTTAAGTCCACATACTTGAGACTACCTGAGTGATAATTTTCTATTAAGTGGTCGTAAGCATCTTGCTCGTCGCATGCCTTGATGAGCTCAAAAAGATTTTGTATGCCCTCTGCCATCTGACCATCGCTAGTAACACCAGAATCAGTCACTGCTGACTTAATTTGCCTCCTGATGGTAGCTTCATCAGCAAAGACGTTGATGTAATGCTTCTCACCTGCTGATTTGCTCATTTTTTTGGATGGATCTGCGGTTGATTTTATTTTTGGAGTCTCAGTATATAGTGGCTTCGGCAATACAAAGTATTCTTTATTGACCTGAGCATTGAATCTTTGTGCGACGTCACGTGCCAATTCGAGATGTTGCTCCTGATCTTTGCCTACAGGCACAAAATCTGCTTTGTATATCAGTATATCGGCTGTCTGGAGTACTGGATAATCGAGCAATGCTATGGAAATAAAATCTTCTTTCCCCCCTTCTTTCACTTGTTGACTTTTATCTTTAAACTGGGTCATCCGGGTCAATTGCCCATAAGAACTAAAGCAATTGAGTATCCAGCAGAGTTCTGCGTGCTCAGGTACCAATGATTGAATAAATAGGTTTTCTGGCTTGACACCTACAGCGGTCAGATTTAAAATCAGATCCCACGTATTGGTGCGCAACTTGGAGACTTCATATGGCATCGTCATGGCGTGATAATCGACGACTCCATAAAAACATTTAAAATCTTCCTGGAGATCTACCCAGTTTTTAATGGCTCCGAAGTAATTGCCAAGATGCATATCACCCGTAGGTTGGATGGCCGAGAGGACTGTTTTCATAGATGGTTGTTCATTAAATATTTGATACAAAGCCGCAAAGGTAAGGCGATTGCTTAAATTATGGAAGTAAGCGCTTCCTAATCTTATAGTTTTCTCGTGATCAAATAACAAAATTGCTCTATTACATTCTTTTTAAAAGAAAAAAGCACATTGCTCATTCCTGCTATCGTAGGCTAGCTATCCATATACATCACCTCTCCATCTCTAATCAAGGATGGCCTCTGGAAAATATTCTGCAGATTTTGCTAAAAATAGCTGTAGTCCTTCTTTCTTATTATCGTCAAAATGGTACTGAATATTGTTGCTAAAATAGTAATAAAGATCCAGATTGTCCTGACTTTCGCTTTTTATAATCGCAGGAAGTTTGGATAGTCCATATTGGAAGGCTTCGTTCAATATGGAATCCAATCTGTCACTCAAAATACCCTCTCTTGCCACCCAGACAGCAAAAACAAAAGGAAGTCCCGTCCACTGTTTCCAGATAGCACCCAAATCATATTTGTAAAGGAAATCTGATTCATATCCAAAGACTTTGTCGCCTATCATCAATATGGCATCCCCTTTTCTGACTTCATGCTGCGAGATATTGGCAGTAATCATCTCCACTTTGATATGATAATACTTTTCCAAAATGAGTCGGGCTAACAGGACTGAAGTCATAGAGTGTGCATCCAGTATAAGCCTCTTACAGTGTTCCAGTTTTTCATTGGAATAGACACATACAGTCCTTACTTCGCCATCACATCCTATACAGTAATCAGAAATAATGGTATATCCTGAAAGCTCATGCAGTGCTCCTGATGGCAATAATGCTATATCCGCTTCGCCATCCCTGAATAAGGTTGCACACTCTGCGGGGTGAGCCAAGATGATATCATATTCTGCCGTTGCTTGATGTTGATGCAATCCCAATTCAAAAGGTTTTGAATTGAGATAACTGACCATAACAATTTTGGGCGGGCTAGCCATTAAAGTAAAATTTATGCATCCAAATTAACTCCGTATGTATCTCTACTAAAGTTTTGTAATATAATGTGTAGTTGACTATTTGGCATCTGATTTAGATTATGAAGTGATTTATACAACTAAAAAATGTTAATCGTTGGCTTGTTTGATAAATCTATGAGCACTAAGTTGATGTCCTGATAGATCCTTCAAAACAAGGATATACAAGCCTGATTTCAAAAGAGAAACATCTATCGTTTGATTAGAAATTTCGACATTGGAAATCACATTGCCATTTAGGCCCACCACATCTGCCCTACGAGCCTCTAAATCATCCGTTTGGATGAATGCATAAGTAGGGTTGGGAAATATTTTAATGGCTTTTGTATTTGCCACATTTGCAGTGTTGGAAATAGATGCTTCATCCAATTTAAGTTGCCCTACCACATGATTATCTCCACTTTCATTACCATTTTGGTTGATGGCCAATCCTGCAAAATAGAAGCTGACAGAGCCTATTTTGGTAGCAGGGGCTTTCCATTTGAAAGTAAATGTACCATCTGTTTTGGCAGATGACTGCACGAGATATTTTCGCTGTTTCCCCAGGACATTTAGATTTTGTTGTTTTACTCTATCTCCCAAATCCGACCAGACGCCGATATCACTGTTAGTGGCATTGTCCAATGCGGCCATTTGAAATCCATATGCTTTGGGATTATTGTCACCAGACACTTTCACAGTCATAGTATAGGTTTCTCCCGGCGTATAGTATGTAGCCAAGGTGTTGTCACTCTTGATGATTTCCAAACTAATTTTTGGATTAAAATTACTAGGAGTATCGTGGCAAGTGCCGCAGGAATTGTGCGCAGCTTCTCCAGGTGCTTTTGTTACGGCTTGGGGTACACCTCCATTATTTGCCAATAATACCCACATTGACAAAGCAAAAAATACTATAAACATTATATTTACACTCCTTCCATTCTTCATTTTTCAAATTTTAAAATCATATCTATGCTTTTTGATTAACTTAGCAAGTTGTGATCATCCGACCCTCCAAATGTTCTGAATTTAGACATCATTGGCTATAAACTCATCTTCCCATTGACAGGCCAATGCTGGATTGTACCCCTTTGTGCCTTCAAAATGTTTGATTATCAACTTCAAATCATCCTTGTAAACTCCGGTGGTATAAAAAGGTTCGCTAAAGTTCACGTCTTTATTGCCAAAATCAAATTTTACAAAAATAATGGGCACTTTTGCTTTGTGTGCTATATAATAAAAGCCAGTTCTGAATTTTCGTACTCGTTTTCTAGTACCTTCTGGAGCCATAGCAAATGCAAGTTTGTCATATTTGCTATATTGATCCACCATCGTATCCACAAAATTGGTGCTTTTACTCCTATCCACTGGTATGCCGCCCCACATCCTGAATATCCACCCATATGGCCATTTAAATAGTGAGTCTTTACCTACATAATTTACGTCAATCGGCATAGCAAACTTCAATATAATACCAAGAGGAAAATCCCAGTTGGACGTATGTGGATACACTGCATATACTTTTTTGTCAATTAATTCAGGATTTGGCCCAGTGACTTTAAATCCCCACAATTTTAATATCGCCCTACATAATAACTTTAGCATTTACAAGATTTTAAAACCAGTATGCAATTTATAATAAATAAAGTAGGTGTACTAAAAAAGAATAGAAAATAAAAAAAGCAGGCTCTACTTGCAATCAAATAGAGCCTGCTTGCTTAATTAGAAAAAAAATTACTTTTTCACTAATCTCTCTGTATATACATTCTCTGCGGTCTCCACACTTAATATATACATCCCAGCAGTCAATCCTGAGATATCCACTTGCACATCATTGTTTATGAATGGATTAGCTATAAGTTGTCCCGCCATATTGTAAATATTTATTTTCAAAATATCTTCATTACATTTTATATTAATGAGGTTTTCAACAGGATTTGGATATACTACTAGATGCTTCTCCCTATTGGTATCGTCAATGACTTTTGCTTTTCCAAGATTCTTTATCACTACCGGAGATTCAAATATCCCATTGCCTAGATTTCCTTTTATGATTACTGCATCTATATAAACTATATCAAAATTATCTGATGCATCACATTGCAATTTGAATTTTGCATTGCTGCTCAATTGACCTGTCAAGTTGACGGTCGCACTGTACAACAAATCATTGTAAAAATTCTGCCCACTAATGAAAGTTCCTATATTGATCCAAGATGTGCCATTAAAATAAAGCAACCAAAAATCTTCTCCTGACTCCATACCATCTGCTATAAATTGAAATTCGAATGATACCGAGCTATAAGGAGCTAAATTGTAGGCAGGTGATGTCATTGCAGATTCTTCGCCTGAGTCATCTCTTATTCTTATTGAAGAATTCCCTTCTGGTGAGTAAGGTCCCGAGTACCAGTAACAATCTCCTCCTCCATCTTCCCAACCTTCAAAGCCTGTCTCAAAATAATTGCCAGAAAGGAGTACACTTGATCCTGACGTACATGGTACGCAAGAGCCACCACAGTCTATGCCTGTCTCATTGCCATTTTTGATGCCGTCACTACACGTAGGTGCACAAGGTA
>JBATLS010000467.1:0-7203 GCA_049289435.1 Saprospiraceae bacterium
CATCATAGTAATGTTTTTTCCTTTTTGTGGAGTCCACAGTACTGGCGAATGGAAGACCACATCTTCATCCAATATCTCATCGAGAATCTTTGGATCTCGGGTATCCAGAAATAATTGCCATTGGTCAAGAACAGCATACATTGTTTTCATATCAAGCATTTTGCGTATGGTGATCAGAATGAGTGATGATTTAGGTTTTAACCCACCAAATACATAATTATGGACAAAAACTATGACTAAACCTAATAATGACGAATTTACTGAGAGTATTATAATTTACCAAAAATAACTTGATTTAAGTTATCAAAAGTAAGCGTATTATCTTTCTTAGCTCAAAAATCCCATGTGTTGATGCAATATCAATAAAAAATTATGGTACAGAAATGAAGTTATTTTTATGTGTACAGATGGTTAAATATTCACACTTCTAAGATATGTATTAGGTCAAATTTTTCTTTTATCCCTTCTTTTTAGAAACTATATTATAAAACTAAAATAAATAGATAAAATTTTGCAAATATATAAATAACAGATATACAACATAATACATGTTACAACGATAAATATATGTATTTTTTTGGTATAATATTTTTTTATATATATAACCCAATCTATATTTGCAGCAGAATAGCGTGAGAAACTATTCAGAACCTACCTAAAATTTCCAACCTTAGTTTAGTAATAGATTAACCTTTAGTTTGTAATAAATGCATTTTATTATTATATAAAAATGTGTTTTGCTATGCTGTGAGTTCGATTATGTATTAATCGAAGTTATATATTATTTTTTCAACCTGATTTTGAGTATAGATCCATAAGATTTATAAAAGCGACGATTTAGTGGCTTTTATATTTTGCTTATTTATTAACCATTAAGTTACTGGGACTTAGGTGTATAGCAATATGCTACTTATGCCCCTGAACAGTAAAAATTTATTTCTTAAAACTCAAAATTTGGATCTCATGAATGAATCAAATTCAACACAATTTTTTACCATATTAAGGTCATTTGCCTTAGTAGTGGTATTTTTTACCAGTTCTCTTACCTATGTGGCAGCCCAGACCTGCGCATGTAAGGGGGCTATACAAGTTTCTGTAGATGATCAGTGCAAAGCAGTCATCTCAGCTACCCAACTTATGGCAGATGGAGCTACCTGTGGCGCATCTACCAAGACAGTGACACTGATGAGGACACCTACCACAGGGGTCATTATTTCAGCACCTACTGATGTAACTATTTCAGATGGTCAGCTTTGGATTGGTAAAACCATCTACGGTAAAGTGACTGACGATGTTTCTGGCAACTCTTGCTGGACAACCATCAAAATTGAAGACAAAATTAAGCCTAAATGGCTTAGAGTACTACCAGACACTTGTGTAGTGACATGCCCCAGCTTAGGTGCATATATACCTACAGCAATCGACAATTGTCACACTCCTAGGGTCTTTCAGACCAGTGAGAAAATTGTAGTCAATGATTGTACTAAGCCTGCGATTTTTGCTGGTCCAGACACGCTCAAACAAATCATCAGGACTTATGGTGCTATAGATGAGTCAGGTAATGTTGCTGATGTAGAATGTACTGTAGTCATTTATGTCACTTCGATCGATGATTTTATCTGGCCAAAACCCGCACTGATACAGTGTGATGCTGATTATGCTAAACTTGCCAATGGTTTACCTTCGCCTGTGAATATAGGCACCAAGTTAGGTTCTGGAGTGCCGTCATTGTATCCATGGTTACCTACTATCAAAAATGGTACGTATCGAATAGGAAGAAGCAGTGACGGGCTGAGGGATTCAGTCTATCTAAGTGTGAATCCGGGTCATCAGGGCTCCGCACAAGTTTGCCTGACTGCTCCCAATAATATTACTTTGAACTTTATCCATGGTACGGTCAATTTGCCGACCATTGCGGATTCCATATTTTATACTGTAGATGGTGTGTGGAAGCAGGGTCTAAAGGGGCCAGAGATGGGTTCTTCATCTGTGCTACCTTCGGTCTCTCTTTTGAAAGGACAAAAGATTTGCGTAAATCTGGCTATTAATACATTGACTGGTGGTAGTCTTGCTTTCGGTTTGGATACGCTTATGACGGGTATTCCTCTTACACCAGACGCTGTCAATGATTGTAATATCTTTGTAACTTATACAGACACAGAGTTTCCTTCTGTAAAGTGTGTCAAAAAAATAATGAGAAAGTGGACGATCCTTGAGTGGTCATGTCAGTCAAAGTTTCTTGAAAACGTACAGATCATAGAGATCATCGACACAAAAGGTCCCGAAATCTCAGGTCTTATAAAAAAGGATGTAGCTACGACAAATGGTCATACTTGTGAAGGTTTGTACAAATTACAAAAGCCTACTCTGAAGGATAATTGTGCAACTAACCTTACTTATGATGTAGAGTATCCTGGAGGATTCCTAAAGGGATTAAAAGTCACAGACACAGATAAGTTTATTAGAATGCCATTAGGTTGTGACACGATTTTTTATATTGCATTTGATGAATGTCACAATCAGACTCGTGATACTGTCCTCATCAATGTGGAAGATAACACTGCTCCGGTGTCCATCTGTAAGCAAAATACTACGATAGGGTTGACTCAGGATGGAAGAGCTTGGGTACCGGCTACCTCTTTTGACAATGGATCATATGATGAGTGTGAACTTGCCAAAGTATTGGTCAGAAGAATGGATGCATCCAATTGTAAGCCTTGCAAGACACCTTCATTCCCTGGATTTACTTACTTAGGCGAATATATCAATGCAGGAAAAACAACTCCACATTATTACTATATATCAAAGCATAAAGCTACGCCAAGAATAGCTATTAAGACCGCAGAGGCCATGGGTGGATACGCCGTAGCCATCAATAATGCTGCTGAAGGTGGTTGGCTGCATGGTAAAGTCAAAGCATGGAATTTGAATTCCGACTATCTGATTGGTCTCAGAGACGGGATAGGTAAAGGAACATATACCTGGGTAAGTGGAGAGACATCTACATATAGAAAGTGGGCAACTGGCCAACCAGGAAATAAAAATTTGAGCGATGGTAAAGATTCATTATATACCATAGTCAAAGATTTACCATCGACGGGTGACAGCTTGTGGCATACCATACCTACTATAGCTTGCGGTGCGGATGAGTACTTATACGTAGTAGAGGTCACAGACCCTTGTGGATTTAGTGAGTATGCTGAGTTTTGTTGTGCTGATGTAGCGACATCTCCACATATGGTTCAACTGAGAGCAATAGACAAATCGGGCAATTGGAATGATTGTATGGTCAATGCTTTTGTACAAGATAAATTGCCACCAACCATCACTTGTCCACCTCACATGACTGTCACTTGTAATGATTATTTTGACATTGCAAAACTAAGACATTCTTTTGGATGGGCGACTGCATATGACAATTGTGAAAACACAGTGATTACCACGGATTCAATTATAGCTTTGAATAGTTGCAGAATAGGTACAATCACTAGAAACTTTACTGCGACCGATCCAGGAGGTAGAACTGCCAGATGTACTCAGATCATTACAGTACGTATGCATAGCACTCCATTTGCCATGACGCTACAGCGATGGCCTAGAGATACGACCATTATTGCTTGTGCCAATCCTAACGATGCGGCTTTTAGTCCAGATCGTTTGGGTAAGCCTGATTTGAGTGCAGACAATATATGCACCTTGGTAGGGCATGATTATGAAGATCAGATATTTACCTTCAATAATAGCAACGGTGAAGCTTGTTTCAAGATTCTGAGACAATGGAAGGTCATAGACTGGTGTCAGCAACTTTCTGTAACTGGAGGGTTATCTTATGCACAATGGACACATACTCAGGTAATTAAAATTTCTGACAATGTTGCCCCTGTGATGACCAGCTCTTGTGCTCCTAAGACGGTATGTACCTATGATGCAACTTGTAAATTAGGGTTTATAGAGCTTTCTGCTACAGCGACTGATCAATGTACAGAAGTGCTTAGGTTCAGTTGGAAAGTTGATTTAAATAATGATGGCTCTTTCGACAGCACTCCAGGTCTCAAACTCTCGGATACAGGATTAAGCAATTCAGCAAGTGCAAGTGGTAGCTACCCGATAGGGACTCACCGTATCCAGTGGGCATTTGAGGACAGATGTGGCAATGTCACCAAATGTGACCAAATATTCACAGTAGCAAACTGTAAAGCACCCACTCCGTATTGTATCAATGGATTGGCCACCAGCCTGATGCCTATAGATACCAACAAAGATGGTATCCCAGATGAAGGTATGGTAGAAATATGGGCTAAGGACTTCGACAATGGTAGTTCTCATCCATGTGGATATACCGTTTTACTTTCATTTGACTCTATCAGACTGGATTCAAAAGGAGTTCCGATCCTAAAAGCTTTCCATGTATTTACATGTGATGATCTGGGCAGAAATGATGTGAAGTTATGGGCTGGGGTACTTACCCCGATGGGTACTATCGTGCAGGATTATTGCTCTACTTTCATTAGCATACAAGATAATAATAAAGCATGCAGCGCAGCTAATGGCAGATTTGTTGTCAGTGGAACTTTGGTGACAGAAAAAAATGAACCAGTTAATGATGTAACCGTGTCACTTGAAGGCAGCGAAATGACAATGTACACCAACAATAAAGGTACATTCAATTTTGAAGGAATCATCAATGGTGGAATATACAAAGTGAAGCCTAAGAAAAACAATGATCATATCAACGGAGTATCTACGCTTGACCTTGTCATGATCCAGAGACATATATTGGGATTGGAAACCTTGAGTTCGCCTTACAAACTGATAGCGGCAGACATCAACAAGGATCTAAAAATCTCTGCTTCAGATCTTACAGAACTTAGAAGGTTGATCTTGGGAGTGACCAATGGCTTTGCCAACAATGAGTCATGGAGATTTGTGGACAATACCTACAAGTTTAGAGACGTCCAGAATGCTCATACTGAGATATTCCCTGAATCATATTCTATAGACAAAGCTAAATCTGATATGGTGGTCAACTTTACTTCCATCAAGGTCGGTGATGTCAATGGCAATGCTGCGGCAAATGCAAATAGCAATATAGTAGAGCCAAGATCAGCAAATACACTGAAACTAGCAGTTGACAATCAAGGATTTACTCCTGGTCAGGTCATCAATGTGCCAGTATATGCTGCTCAAGGGTCTGATGTAGCTGGATTCCAGTTTACTTTCAACTTTGATACTGAACTCTTTAATCTGGAAGCCGTCAATGGACACTTACCAAGCATGACAGATTACAATTTCGGTTTCACCCAACTTGCCAATGGAGCAGTCGCTGTGAGTTACAATAAGGAAGGTAGTATGAATCTGGAGACAGGTGCACCACTATTCACGATCACACTCAAAGCTAAAGCTAATGGACAGTTGTCACAGGCATTGTGGGTGAATTCTTCGATTACAAAAGCTGAAGCTTATACCGAAGATTACACCGTATTGAGCGTGGACTTTGCAGTTACCAATAGAGTAGCCGAAAAAGCAGTCTTGTATCAAAATACTCCGAATCCATTCAAATCAGTAACATCTATTGGTTTTGATCTGCCTTCGGAAATGAATGCTACATTGACCATCTATGATGTGACAGGTAAGACACTCAGAGTAATAAATGATAAGTACAGTAAGGGACACCATACCGTAGAATTGAATAAGAACGAATTGGGTAGTGCAGGAGTATTGTATTATACTCTCGAAGCTGAAGGCTTTAAAGCTACCAAAAAGATGGTTGTCATAGAATAACTATTCTATAAAGAATTTACTGTTTTTGGGATGGGACCCCGCTTCGAAACGTCGAAGGGGGTCTTTTTCTTTACCCTAAGTTACAATATCTAAATCGATGCATATGTTGATTTAGAAATATTTTTATACCTGTATGCTAAACATTTTTGTAGTTATGCTTCTTTTATTACTTTCAAAACAAAAAAATAAAGGGACTTTCAGATATGTCTGTATTTAGAATCGTATTCTTAATGCTAAATATCTTGTCATGACACTGATTCCTACATTGATCAACATATAGAAACAAAAATGAAATACAGAACACTTGGAAATACCAACCTGAATGTAAGCGTCATTTGCCTTGGCACTATGACATATGGCCAGCAAAACACAGAAAAAGAAGGACATGAGCAGATGAATTTTGCGCTCAGTCAGGGGGTCAATTTTTTTGATACGGCGGAGATGTATTCTGTCCCAGGACGACCCGAAACTCAGGGATCTACCGAAAAAATCATAGGCACCTGGTTTCAAAAATACGGCAAAAGACAAGCAGTAGTTTTGGCTACCAAAGTCACTGGACCTTCTCCAGGGTTGAAATATATCAGCCCGAATCTTGGATTTAGCAAAAAGAGAATCTTGGAAGCGTTGGAGGGAAGTTTACTTAGGCTTAAGACTGATTACATAGACTTGTATCAGATGCATTGGCCTGAAAGAAAAGCCAATTTTTTTGGGCAGTTGGGATATACCCAGCATGATGACCAATGGGAAGATAATTTTCTGGAGGCCATCACCACCATGGATCAATTGATCAAGGATGGTAAGATCAGACATTGGGGATTGTCAAATGAAACTCCATGGGGTGTGATGAGGACTTTAAATATTGCACAAAAAGAAGGACTCCCAAGACCAGTATCCATACAAAACCCTTACAACCTACTCAATAGAAGTTATGAAGTAGGCATGGCAGAAGTCTCAGCACGCGAAAATGTGGGATTATTGGCCTATTCTCCAATGGCATTTGGCATGCTTTCTGGCAAATATCACAATCATACCGACCAGGCAAGCGATAGGATCAATCAATTCAAACAATTGTCGAGATACAATAGCCCTCAGTCTCATGAAGCTACATCAAGGTACATCCAGATTGCGGAAGAAGCAAATATCTCACCGGCACAATTATCTCTTGCATTTGTCAATGAGCGATTTTTTGTCACCAGCAATATCATTGGGGCGACAAGTTTGGCTCAACTTGCAGAAAACATCAGTAGTATTGATGTGCATTTATCTCGGGAGATTATGGATGCCATTGATATAGTACACAAAGAGATATCCAATCCCGCTCCTTGATTGTTACGAATGTTTTTAAATAATTCACTAATATGAATATTTATTAATTGGCAGGTCTAAACCATTTCTTTTTAGGTTTAGTTGTACCTGCAGTAC
>JBATLS010000468.1:0-3491 GCA_049289435.1 Saprospiraceae bacterium
TCGTCGCGTATGCACTAGCTGGAATCTCAATATATCTCTGTACAACAAGGTGAAGGGTATATCTCAGGCAGCATCAGGACATCTGGTGCAGACCGAAAAAAGCAGCATTCAGGCAGAATCAGTGATCATGGCACTGGGTTTTTACGATATTCCCTATCTTTTGGGTATTCCGGGTGAAAGCCTGCCCAAAGTAAAACACTACTATGATGAGCCCCATCCGTACTTTGGCCAGCATGTCGCCGTGGTAGGCGCGGCCAATTCTGCCGTAGATGTTGCCCTCGAGACTTGGCGAAAAGGCGCTATCGTCACCATGATAGTACGTGAGGAAGAGATCAGGCAATCTGTAAAATACTGGGCGAGGCCGGATATTATCAATAGGATAGCAGACGGATCCATTAAAGCATATTTTCGGTCAGAAATCACCCGCATCAATCCCAAATCGGTAGAAATACAGACACCTGAAGGACATATCACATTCAAAAATGATTTTGTATTAGCGATGACAGGCTATCAACCACCTTTTGAATTTATGGAGTCTTGTGGCATCAGATTTAATGATGACGTGGATCGCACTCCCATATATGACGACAAAACTATGGAGAGTAATGTTAAAAATTTATATCTGGCTGGTGTGCTGTGTGGTGGCTTAAAGACCAATAAGTGGTTTATAGAAAACTCCAGGGTGCATGCAGAGATGATTATTGAGCATATTTGTGGGCTGGGCTATTCCAATGATAAAACTCTTTAGAAACCTGTATCAAGACCCACCTACCACGGTAAGCTACCATGTAAGTTCAATAATCAATCAAATAATTATCCAAAATGATATCATCCATTCCTTTTTGGTCAAAAGATGTACTAACTTTGGTTTATAACTCTTCTCAGGATGAATGGTAAGTTTTGATCTATAGTGTCCATTTTTTCGTTTTTTAATGGTCCATAATGCTCAGATGTGGTGTATTCAATTAAATTTTTTTTTGTGCAAAGTGTTGTATGCACCGTTTTCTCCACATGTTAATCCTGATATAAAAATTAAGCTATCTTTGCACGAATTATTTTTGTAAAATGAAGATCCCCTTCGGTATTATCTCTTTTCTCCTTATTTGCCACGTAGTCAAAGCAGCTGATATCGTGGGCGATTCAAGTCAAATCATCAATTCATTCAAAGTGATTCATCTCCATAAGAGTGACCAATCTGTCAAATTGGACGGCATCCTGAATGAAGCTATCTGGGACAGGAGTACAAAATATGCTGACTTTTGGATGAAATTTCCTACCAATAGCACCCTGGCTGACCCCAAGACAGAAATCCAAGTCACATACGATGATACCCACATTTACTTTGGTATCAAAGTGTACGAAGCACAGGAAGGCAATATCGTGCAGTCGCTCAAACGAGATCAAGGACTTAGAGCAGGTGATGGACTGGGTATCGTGCTTGATCCTGTCAATCTAAAGACCAATGGTTTTTATTTTGCAGTCTCCCCTTATAATTCGCAGACAGAAGGACTGATAGGCAATAGCTTTGACGATGTCACTTTCACTTGGGACAACACATGGTATAGCTACACTAAGAGATATGATCACTACTGGGTGGCTGAAGTAGCGATTCCATTTTCCATTCTGCGGTATGATCAGGTCAAAAAAGTTTGGGGCATCAATTTCATCAGAGCTGCCAGAACAGAAAACGAATTTCATACGTGGACACAGATACCATTACAATTTAAAGGAACAGACCTGGGTTATCTTGGTCAGATGATTTGGGATCAAAACCCACCTCCGGGAGGGAGTACGGTATCTCTCAATCCTTATGTCACCTCAAGTGTTTCGACCGACCCGGAAAACAATACATCACCCAAACTTGCTGCCAATGCGGGTATGGATGCCAAAGTAGCGATATCATCATCATTGAATCTCGATTTGACCATTAATCCGGATTTTTCTAATGTCGATGTAGATCAGCAAGTGACCAATCTGACCAGATTTTCCATATTTTTTCCGGAGCGAAGGGTATTTTTCCTAGAGAATGACGACTTATTTTCAAAATATGGGATTCCACCCGTCAGACCCTTTTATTCACGAAGGATAGGATCGAAAAATGGGTTGGCCGTACCCATCTTATTTGGTGCCAGACTCAGTGGCAATCTCAACAAAAATCTACGATTTGGCATCATGAATATACAGACGGGAAGGAAAGAAGACGCTTCACCTGACAATTTTACTTCGGTGACCTTCAATCAGCAGGTTTTTGACAGATCTGTCATCAAAGGATATTTTATCAATAGGAGCGCCATACAAAATGAAACCGAAAAGCTGTCCGACTCATTCGATGCTTTCGGTAGGAATGTCGGATTGGAGTACAACTATAACAATAAAAATGGTGACGTCCAGGCTTGGATAGGCAGACATCAATCTTACAAGCCAGAGATCAAGGATAAAAATGCATTTATGAACGGCGGAGGTGGCTATTTTGGTCAGAATTTTACATCTTTTGTTGATCTGGTTCATATCGGGAGAAACTATTATGCAGATGTAGGTTTTGTCAATAGAATCGAAAATTATGATGCTCAAAGAGATACTACGATCAGAGTGGGGACTAATTTTTTTTATAATGAAAATGCTTACACGTGGTATCCCAAAAACGGGGTGTTGAATAATTTTTCTGTGGGGGCCAACAATTTTATCGCATATGACGAATTTGGCAAATTTAACGAACGAAATCTGGAGTCAGGGCTTTCATTCAGTTTCAAAAATGCATCTTCTGCCCAGTTCAATTTTAATAACAACAACATCAGACTACTGTATCCTTTTAAGTTTGTTTCTGATGATTCAGCCGAGCCACTTCCGATAGGCCTCTACCACTTCAATAATATCAGACTATCGTATACGTCAGATGCGAGAAAAAACTTTGTGTATGGCCTAGGTGGTAGGTATGGAAAATTTTATAACGCTGATTATACGCAAGTGACAGGATTGTTAAATATCAGAAAGCAGCCTTATGTTTCCTTAAATGTGGCTTTGGAGTACAACAGACTGGTTTTTCCTGGTAAATATGGCAAACAAGAGTTTTGGCTTGTAGCTCCGCAGACAGAGATCAATTTTACCAACAATTTGTTCTGGACCACTTTTGTGCAGTGGAATAGTCAGGCGGACAACCTAAACATCAATAGCAGAGTCCAGTGGAGATTTAAGCCGATGAGCGACCTGTTTTTGGTGTATTCTGACAATTATTTTATAGAAAGTGCCTTCGTCAATAAAAACAGAGCCCTTATCCTAAAGGTCAACTACTGGCTAAATATTTAGGAAATCAAACAATAAAACTATGGCAAAGTAAGCACAAACTTTCTGATCATGTTGAGTGCATAGACGGTGGCAACTTCGATGTTTTTTTGTCTGTTTTTTCCGGATTTTAGGAGATAGGTCACTTTAGTATCTTTGTTGCCTACGCAGATCCATATGGTACCGACTGGTTTTTCGGCGGTGCCTCCGTC
>JBATLS010000469.1:0-3627 GCA_049289435.1 Saprospiraceae bacterium
GTTTTGTCATAGAGCCTGCATCCAGGACATTGCCAAGGGAAGATCAAGACGTGATTGAGGCAGATAGATTGCTCGATGTACTCGAAAAAGAAGTATTGCCGACCTACTATAAACATCCCAAAACTTGGGCCAAAATTGTGAAGAATGGTATGAGAGATGTCTCTCCGGCTTTCGAATCAGGACGTATGGCCAAAGAATACTATACCCGACTATTTGACATCGAAGTCCCTGTCCATCAGATGAAGTGATGGTATTTACAGATTACGGGAGTTGATTTTAAGAATAAAGTCGGTTCAGAAAATTTTAAAATATATCAATATTACATCCTTGATTTGCTTTTTAGATAAAGTAGATCAGGGATTTTTTATTTTTACAAATTTTGAATCCACTCCAGAAAGAGAAAAATAAAGATCGCCACTAAGAAATGAAAATTTTAGATGTCACACATATAGTCAAAAGAAATGAAATTGCGAAAATATTGATTTTAATTCAATGAAAATGAGACAATTAAGATACAAATATTTCGTAATCAATTTTACTTTAAGTATATATGATTATCAACAGTTTAAAACTATTGATAATTTTCATTTTTTTCCGCCTTTGAGCAAAAGTAAACTTTTCGGAGTGTGTTCAATGATGATTCCAGTGTTGATTAATACAAAAAAAATAGCATTACATCCTGACATGCTGAACATCTTCAAATTTTTCACTAAAAAATCATCACTGTATCGTCTGTCGTTGAGCCTGTATCTCTTTATCTGTGATATAATCATCAAACGTCTTGAGCTTATCTAAAAATCCTTTGGAACCTATCTCTATGACTCTATTGGCCACTGTCTCCGTAAATGTGTGGTCACGGGAAGTAAATAAAACACAACCACCAAAATTCATCAGCGAATTGTTGAGCGTAGTGATGGTCTCCAGATCCAGGTGATTGGTAGGCTCATCGAGCATGAGTACATTGGCTTCTGTGAGCATCATCCTGGAGAGCATACATCTGACTTTTTCGCCCCCACTGAGTACATTGGACATCTTGAAGGTTTCGTCACCGCTAAAAAGCATTTTACCCAAAAAACCCCGAATGTAGGACTCATCTTTTTCATTGGAATATTGTCTCAGCCAATCTATCAGATTCATGGGTTCGTCTGCGAAATAAGATTCGTTTTCATTGGGCAAAAAGGATGTTGTGATGGTCTGCCCCCACTCTATGACACCTGAATCAGGAGTAATCTCCCCTGCCAGAATCTTATACAATGCCGAAGTAGCCAGACTATTTTTGGCGATAAAAGTGATTTTATCGTCTTTATTGACATCAAAACTAAGGTCTTTGATCCATGGCTCTCCGTTGACAGAATAGTTGAGTCCCCTGACAGACAGTATCTCTTTGCCCACTTCTCTGGCTTGTTTAAATATGATGCCCGGATACTTTCTGGAGGACGGCTTGATGTCTTCGATATTGATTTTGTCCAACATCTTTTTCCTTGCGGTAGCTTGTTTGGACTTGGATGCATTGGCACTAAATCTATCGATAAAGGCTTGTAGTTCTTTGATTTTCTCCTCGCCTTTCTTATTGGCATTGAGTTTTTGTCTCAAAGCGAGTTGGCTGGATTCGTACCAGAAGGTATAATTGCCTGTGTAAAGAGCTATTTTGCTGTAATCTATATCAGCGATATGGGTACATACCGTATCCAGGAAGTGCCTGTCGTGGGAGACGATGAGCACCGTATTTTTAAAATCAAGTAGAAAATCTTCCAACCATGTCACGGTCATCAGATCCAGATCATTGGTAGGTTCGTCGAGGATCAGCACATCTGGATTTCCAAATAGTGCCTGAGCCAATAATACCCTCACCTTTTGATTGCCATCGAGTTCCTTGACGAGTTTGTAGTGTTCGCTTTCTGCTATGCCGATACCACTGAGGAGATTAGCAGCCGAAGATTCCGCATTCCAGCCATCCATCTCTGCAAATTCTTCCTCCAGTTCTGATGCCTTGATCCCATCCGCTTCGCTAAAATCTTCCTTCATGTAGATGGCGTCTTTTTGCTGCATGATGTCCCAAAGCTTTTCGTGACCCATCAATACGGTATTGAGTACGGTGATGTCGTCATACACAAAGTGATCCTGCTTCAGGACGGCCATCCGTTTTCCTTTTTCGAGATGCACACCTCCTTTGTTAGCTTGGAGCGTTCCCGCCAATATCTTTAAGAAAGTAGATTTACCCGCTCCATTGGCGCCTATGATACCATAGCAATTTCCCTCTTTAAAGGTGACATTTACTTCGTCAAATAAGACTCTTTTGCCGTATTGCAGCGATATATTCTGAGTAGAAAGCATTGTTTTAAAATTTGCCGCAAAGGTATAAAAAAAAGAGACATATCATCTCATTGAATACAATAGTATATTTTGATAGAAATACGAAGCTCTATATAAATAAATAAGGCAATAAGCTATGAGGAATTATCAAGAGCCATTAATATATTTTACTCATTTATTTCAACATAGAGCCATAAATTTGTTAAGATCAAAAAACATACATAAATTTTTATGACTGAAAAAACTGAAAGATGATGGGTTTTTTTTGTAAAATCAGAAGTTAGTTGCCAGATTATTGAATAAAAACTAAGTTTCGCTTAACAGATATACCAGAATATGGTATATTTGTATGTAAAAAAAACATATGAGTAGAAACACATCAATAATATTAGGGGATCATTTTGATGAATTTATAAAATCAGAAGTTGAATCAGGAAGATATAGCTCAGCAAGTGAAGTGATACGATCAGGCCTGCGATTGATTGAGGATGAATCCAAGAAAATCAAGTTAATCAATGAAGCATTGGTTGTTGGAGAAAAAAGCGGCGAATCAGAGTATTTTGATAATGATCAATTCAAAGTAAGGATGAGAAAGAAATATTCATCAAATGCTTAAGCTGTTAATCAAACCTGAAGCTGAAAATGATTTGGAGAAGATATACCAATACACCTTTGAAAATTGGGGAATTGAGCAAGCAGAAAAATACCAAGATGAGCTTTATGAAGGCATGCAAATGATTTCGAAAAGACCAAATATTGGAAAAGTATATCCATACTCCATAGAAGAATATAGAAAACTTCATGTGAATAGGCATCTCATCTTCTACAGGTTTAATGCACATAAATGTGAAATCATAAGAATCTTACATGATAGTATGGATATAAAAATGAACTTAGAGTCATCCGGCACCTAATCAAATAGACATCAATGCCAAACGTGATATGGTATCTATATTTTATAGCTTTAAGAGGAGACTATTCAATCTTACACCCCCTTTTATTGTAAAATTTATTCAACTCAAATGACAGTTTAATTTTGGCATCCAAAATATACTCAGGCGATGATGCAATGAGATCTCATCGATCTACCAATGCAAATCGAAGCTGCGATGACAAAACATTTAATACCCACCCATGATGATATTGATATAACAAATCATAAGTGGTCAAAATCCAGTGCAAATTTGATAAGCTGTCTAGAAATACTCAGGATAATAACAAGAAATTAATTCTGAATTTGAGTTAGTTTTTGAGTTGATAGGAAACTTAAACAACATAAGTAAAACGAAACCCAAATATCTAAAATGAATTTGT
>JBATLS010000470.1:0-1897 GCA_049289435.1 Saprospiraceae bacterium
TCAAATATGATATCAATCGAACATGGAGCGTCAATCTGGAGATTAGTACCAGATTTGTATTTACAGATTATCTGGATGATGTCAGCTCTATATTTCCAGACAAAACACTACTCGAATCCACCAGAGGAGCCACAGCCGTGTTGCTATCAGACAGATCACTCGTAGAAGGTATCGGTGAATCCGGAAGGCAACGAGGAGACACTAAAGGCAATGACAAGTTTACTTTTGTAGGTATATCGCTCATGAAATATTTTGGAGGTATTGAGTGTCCAAGTATCTCCAAACCAAGATAGATATAATTGGTGCTGATAATATTTTTATTTCACAATAGTTTCTTTGAAGTGATTTAAAAACATATGTTAAAATGATTTGTAAGTGCTTGGAATACAGATCAAAGTATTTTTTGAAGTTCATAGTGGTCCCGATAGCTATCGGGAATGGACAAGAAAAAAGCTGAAGATATGTGTTTCAATGACTTGCAAAGGAATTAACAATATGTTTTTAAATCACTTCAATAGTCAAGAAATGTTTGTGTCCCTTGGCTTTAGCCAAAATAAAAGTTATTCTGACTTAGAGTATGTTTAAAATTCCATCATTTGTCTACAAGCGACAAATTTTATTTTATACTGCGTTATATTTTTCGTTGTAACTACCAGTTACGACTGCAAAATATACCTTGTCTAAAATTAAATTTGCTCGCTTTCGCTCAAACATGAAAATTTAAACATTCTCTTGACCACAACTAATTTTTCTACGTCTAATGTTGAAATCAAAGATGAAATTTTGCACTTGACTTTTACAAAGCAATAGCTACCTATGTATTGTTTATCGCACTCATGCAAAAAAAAATGCGATCCATCAATGTTCGTGACCGATGATACTTTTTTGATCCGGAATGATCACTTCGATATCTGCGTCATCTTCCAATATGATACACTGGCACGCCAATCTGGATTCGATTTTTGGATTGATGGCCCTGTCTATAAAATCTTCTTCCTTGTCCGAGATTTCTTCGATCTCCTCTTCACCCTTCATGACGTAGATGTGACATGTAGAGCAAGCACATACCCCCCCACAGTTGTGGTTGAGATGGACATCAAAGTCTTCGGTAGCTTCGAGTATTGAATATCCTTTGGATACATTTTCAGCCAGCACATCAGGTATATTCACATCTTCAAATCTGAATTTTATTGTAGCCATTGTTTATTTTATAATTGTTATGATTGAATAAAAGCAGCAAAACTACGATTTGCTCACCATTTCAAACATATTTGGTTTTTATAAGTTTAAAATTGTACCAAATTTGGTCTATAGCAATCAATTATTATTATTTTGTCACCTTATTTTTTTTATTCATTTTAATTCAAAAATACATGAGAGTTTTCAGCATCTTTTTGATTTTGTTTATGGTGGCTACTTTGTCTGCACAGGATTCTTTTTATGCTAAGTATGCCCCTTTTAACACCGATATTCCATCACCGAATCAATACTTTGGGTACATTATTGGAGATTATCATACCAGGCACGATCAGATCATAGGATATTTCAAAGCGTTGGCAGCTGCATCAGAGTCTGCCAAATATGTAGAATACGGAAAAACTTATGAAGGAAGACCATTGGCCATGTTGGTCATCGCTCATCCTGACCATCTCAAAAATCTGGATAAAATACAAAAAGATCACCTTGCCCAGATGCAGAATTTCAATGAAAAGGCTGCCAATGAAATGCCACTTATCATCAATCTAGGTTATAGTGTGCACGGCAATGAGCCCTCCACCTCTGAAGCGGCCATACTTACAGCTTATACCTTAATTGCTTCCAAGCATTCCGATATACAGCGTTACCTACAACATGCGGTGATTTTTATCGATCCTACCATCAATCCCGACGGGCGGGA
>JBATLS010000471.1:0-6342 GCA_049289435.1 Saprospiraceae bacterium
GTAGTATATAATATTGCCAAGACAAAAAATAATTACTTACAGAAAGTACTGGATTGGTTGCCTGCTATTTTACTTTCATATTTGATCCCTGCCATTATTTCTATTTTATTCGGATATGATGGCGCAAATGATCCTATACACCAATGGAGTAAAAGTTTTATTATCCCCCTCACTATTGTGGCTGTGATGAGCAGCCTAAGTATTCATCAGCTCAAAGCAGTCGGTTGGAAACCGATCTTAATATTCGCATCAGGGTCATTTTTTATTGCGTTTTTTCCAATCATGTTGTTTATTATGGGCAAGTTTATCCCAGGCCTAAAAGATTGGTTGCTGACCGGAGATCAATGGAAAGGACTGGTGACCATCATCGGCAGTTGGGTGGGAGGCAGTACCAGTCAGTTGGTATTAAAAGAAGCGGTCGCATGTCCCGAAGCAGTATTTCTTGCTATTTTGATATTTGACAATGTGATAGTAAATCTTTGGACCATTTTTATGTTTCAGTTTATAAAAAAATCATCTTTGTACAACCATATTCTAAAAATAAAAGATGACTCTATTCCAGATCAAATCCGTGCTGTAAAAGACCATCCTATACATCCCATTCTTGCATTTTTTTGTTTGATAGTCGTAGTCTTTTTGCACTATTTTTTTATTACAGATTTTGTCGCCCAGATATTGTCGCTGTCGCTGATAGGGCTGATCATAAGCAATTTTTGGCCGCCATGGAATGAAGCTTTTGCACTTAAGCTAGGTGGTGTCCTCATCATCATTGTCATGTCCATACTGGGTTTAAAACTGAGACTGGATAATTTGACATTTGATCCGCTACTCATAGGCATACTATTGATTTGGATCATTGGTCATTTAGTATTTACAGTCTTGATAGCAAAATTATTGAGAGTTCATTTGGCATGGGTAGCTATCGGAAGTATGGCCAATGTAGGAGGTATAGCGACTGCTCCGGCAGTGACAGCAGCATATAAACCAGCATGGATGCCTCATGCCATCTTATTGGCTGTACTTAGCATGGCTACGGGTACTTTCTGGGGATTACTCACGATTACTATCATTGAAAACCTGTTTATGTAATTACTTTTTCATTTGAATTAAAATTCCTAAACAATCATTCATTATTTTTAGTTTTTTAACCTTGAGTCCATGCCTAAAAATCTTTTTGATATTGAGAATGTGAATTTTTTTTTTCAGATGCACTGATAATCAAATTTTACCTTATTTATTGGATGAAAAAAAGGTTGATTATCATTTGATTTGTGTTTTATGATTAGGCTCAACCTCAACATTATCAAATTTAAAGGAAAAACATTTGTATAAATATTTTAATAAGTTAAAAAAATATGCTGGGGGAATATTTAAAGCTTGGATTTGACCATATTTTGGATTGGAATGGCTACGATCACATATTGTTTGTGGCAGTGCTTTGCGCAATGTATAGTTGGAAAGAGTGGAAGAAAATCCTTATTTTAGTGACATCATTTACTGTCGGTCATAGCCTTACATTAGCATTATCGTCCCTTAATATAGTACAGGTAAATGCTCAGTTGGTAGAAACTTTGATCCCCATGACGATAATTCTGACAGGGGTATTTAATATCATTATTTCCCTAAAGAAAACTATAACTAAATCAAATCTGGCACTGAACTATTTTTTGGCTGTGTTCTTTGGTTTAATTCACGGACTAGGTTTCTCCAATTTTTTTAAAGCATTGATCAGTAGTGAAGAAAGCATTTTGATGCCGCTATTTGCTTTCAATGTAGGTGTCGAAATAGGTCAAATCATCATTGTGGGCATGATCATGTTATTGACTTATATATTTATTCGGTATTCAAAAGTTGAAAAAATATATTGGACCATCACTATTTCCACCATAGCCATAGTGGCAGCTACGTTATTGCTAATAGGGGTGTAGAAATGGAATAATGTGTTAGATAATGTATCTTATTTGTCTGAATCCGTATGAATGAATGGTCATATCTTTATGGCAAAGTACCAGATAGCCATCGTCATCAATACCAGTAATTTTTGCTTCAAAAGTAGATTCATCATCCACACTGCTATATCGGGACCATTGCTCCAATCTATACATTAGTTGGGTGTATTCGGTCAGAAGATCTAATGTTTGGCCTCTTAGCATTCTCAAGTAGTGATATTCAAGTCTGGCTGAGAGCAGTCCGATGATTTCACTGATATCAAAGATTATTTTTGTTTTTTGGTGCAGGGATGTAGGATTGGGCAATTCTGGTGAAAAATATTTTTGATTGACATTTAAGCCCATGCCTATGATGGTGGATTTGATGGTAGTGCCTTGCAAAGTGTTTTGTACAAGTATGCCAGCAATCTTTTGATTACCAACGTATATGTCATTGGGCCATTTGATTTTTGCTTCTGGACAGCTCATACTTACTACATCTCTGACTGCCAGTCCACTGATGATATTCAAGTAAAATTGATCACTGATTTTGATAAATTTGGGATAAAGAATGTAGGAGATCAACACGTTTTGTCCTGGATCACTAAACCATGACCTGCCAATTTGTCCTCTGCCGGCTGTCTGAAAGTCAGTTATGATACATGTACCTTCACTTGGATTGGTTTTTGATAGTAGTTCTGTAGCAAATGCATTGGTGGAGACCATTTCAGGCATATAGATTTTATTTTTACCTGTAAACAGGGGTTCAGCTATAATCATATTGTTTGTTTTGTATCTTTGCGGTGTAATATTAATTTAAAAAGTTTGTATTGAAAAAAAAATCAACCGAAGGTCTTGCCATAATACCCCAAGACAACATGAATCACCTCATCATAGACGCCATTCAGGATATCAAAGGTAAAAATATAGTTCAGCTCGACCTAAGGACACTAAAGGATGCTCCTACGGATTTTTTTATTATCTGCGAAGGCGACTCATCTACTCAGGTAAAAGCTATTTCTGACAATATAGGTAGAAAAATAAAAGAGAAAATAGGATTATCTCCTTATCATACAGAAGGTGTTGACGGTGCCAAATGGATTCTCGTTGATTATTTTGATACCGTAGTACATGTATTTTATCCTGAGACAAGAGCATTCTACGAAATAGAAGAGCTATGGGGGGATGCCCACATTACTCAGTATGAAAATATATAAACTAGCACAACTACTTCTGAAAATCAATGTTTAATGTTATCATAAAGTAAACCCTTTCATGGATAATCAAGAAAATAATAATCAAGAAAATAATAATGAACCTAAAAAGTTCAATGTCAATGTATATTGGATTTATGGTATCATTATATTGGGTATTCTGGCTGTACAGTTTTATATATCTTTCAATTCTCAGGTAAAAGAAATAACGCTGTACTCTTTTGAAGATATGGTCAAAGCCAATGAGATAGATAAAATAGAAGTCATCAACGAAAAATTGGTCAATGTATATGTCAAAGAGGAAGTCATCGAGGCCAAATATCCGGATCTGAAAGATAGCAAACTCTATGGCATGAATCCGCATTTTAAGTTTACTATAGGAGATATAGGTAACTTCGAAAACAAACTGGAGACCCTTAAAACTGAAGGATATACGGTGGCATTCACTATGAGAACCGAAACCAACTATTTCGGTCAGATCATAGGGTGGATACTACCATTCGTGTTGCTCATAGGCTTGTGGCTCTTCATCATGAAACGAGTCAGTGGCGGTGCCGGAGGTGCTGGTGGTCAACTATTTAATATCGGCAAATCTAAAGCTACCCTATTTGACCAGAATGCCAAAGTCAACGTAACATTTGCTGATGTAGCCGGACTCAATGAAGCTAAAGTAGAAGTCATGGAAGTCGTGGACTTTCTCAAAAATCCAAAAAAATATACGGCACTAGGTGGTAAGATACCTAAAGGAGTGCTGCTAGTAGGCCCTCCAGGTACAGGTAAAACTTTGCTTGCCAAAGCAGTCGCTGGTGAAGCAGGAGTACCATTTTTCTCCATCTCAGGATCTGATTTTGTGGAGATGTTTGTTGGTGTCGGAGCATCGAGGGTCAGAGACTTGTTTAAGCAGGCACGCGAAAAAGCACCATGCATTGTTTTTATAGATGAAATAGATGCTATAGGTCGAGCCCGTGGCCGCAATGCCATACAAGGAGGAAATGATGAACGAGAAAACACACTCAACCAGTTACTTGTCGAAATGGACGGTTTTAGTACTGATAAAGGAGTGATCATGATGGCTGCCACCAACAGGCCTGATATACTTGACACTGCGCTATTAAGACCAGGCAGATTTGACAGACAGATAGGTATCGATCCACCGGATATCATCGGCAGAGAAGAAATATTTAAAGTACACCTACGCTCTATCAAAGTGGGACCAGATGTATTGCCAAATGTATTGTCAGAAATGACACCCGGATTTGCTGGTGCCGATATTGCCAATATATGCAATGAAGCGGCTCTGATAGCTGCAAGGAGAGATAAAAAGGAAGTTGATCTGGACGATTTCAATTATGCTTTGGACAGAGTCATAGGAGGACTTGAAAAGAAAAACAAATTGATATCTCCCAAAGAGAAAGAAATCATCGCATATCACGAAGCAGGACATGCCATCTGCGGTTGGTTTCTGGAGCATGCGAGTCCATTGGTCAAAGTGACCATCGTACCTAGAGGTATGGGGACATTGGGCTATGCACAATATCTCCCAAAAGAAGAGTATATCATCCGTACTGAGCAGTTGCTGGATAGGATGTGTATGACATTGGGAGGCAGAGCTGCTGAACGAATCATCTTTGATAAAATATCTACCGGTGCCCAAAATGACCTTGATCAGGTGACCAAAATGGCATATGGCATGGTGACTATCTATGGTATGAACAAATCTGTCGGCAACGTATCATTTTATGCCATGTCACAGGACCAATTCAACAAACCTTATTCCAATGAAACAGCCCGATTGATCGATGATGAAGTTAGAAAATTGATCGAAGCTCAATACCAAAGAGCACAGGATTTGCTTTTGGAAAAGAAAAACGAACTGACATTGTTGGCCAGCACATTGCTAGAAAAAGAAGTGCTTTTGAAATCTGATGTCGAGAGATTGATAGGATCAAGACCAGTACCTGACGACGAATTAGCCATTACCAATCGAGAAGTCAGGATGTAATCACAGAACACCAGACTCATCGCAGTTTAGGCCCATAAAAAATACACATTTTTCAATAGCCGCTGGCTTATGACACCATATATCTCCCGATGGCTATCGGGACGATGGCTATAGTCCCGATAGCTATCGGGAGATCATTGCATTCTTCGAATGCAATATGTTGTATTCTTGCAATCAGAGATTGCAAGACCATTATTTGCCATGCCACAGGCAGACAGGCCATGCCAAAGGCAGACAGGCCATGCCAAAGGCAGACAGGCCATATTTTATTGGACTGAAGTCTGGAATTCTGAATCTTTTATTCTTCAGGTAAGCGATTTCTCAAATTTCCTCGCTGAGCTTTTAGTTTACTATATTTCTTTTTTGACCACAGTCTTTTTTCTTTGGAGGCTCTGGTAGGTCTGGTAGGAATTCTTTCTATTTCTGGTTCCAAAAGTGATTCAAATAGCTCATGAAGTTTTCTGATGGTGATGTTTTTATTTTTGAGTTGGCTTCGGGTTACTTGCGAAGTGATGATCAAAGTAGTGTTTTCGTCAACCAATTTACCACTTAACTTGCCCATCAAAGTGTATCTCTGATTATTATTCAGCAATTGTGAAGTAGAGATATTAAATCTTAATTCTACTTTCGTTTCCGTCTTATTGACATGCTGTCCACCTGGACCGCTACTCCGTTGGGTAGTGAATATACATTCTGAACTGAGATCTGGCAAGGTCATTTTTAATGTAGTTTATCGTAGTCTGTCCATGGACCTGACTGTACTTTCATCTTTTTTGATATATTTGGATGCCAGCAAAGAAAATACGAACCCTATGATAGGCAGATATATCCCCAATTGGTCATTTATTTTGGCGAGACCTGCATCCCCTGTTCCTTCATTATATACCAATAATATGGCTGTCAATGGAAGTAATATCGCTGCTACAGTCGTGAGATAACTCAGCTTGAGTTGTACATCTCGCTTGTTGTACAGAAAGATGGCTATCAAACTTACTGTACCGCCAAGAATACATAAAATTGATAAAATAGGGCTATCCTGAATATTGTACACCATGTCACTGAACAATAAAGGCAATGACTCCGTACTAGTAGCAAATGGCACGCCGAATAAACTAAAAAAAGAAGCACTACAGATCAATAAAAATATACTTTGTATTCGTTGTATCATCTTTTATGTATTTTTACTATTGTTTTAAAA
>JBATLS010000472.1:0-4910 GCA_049289435.1 Saprospiraceae bacterium
AGCTATTTTCACTTTGGTTTTTTTTATCTTTTTGAGCTTACGTGATTCCTTGTCGGATAAGCCCCCATCCTCACTCCCCCATCCACCCCGAGTACATCACATAGTTGTTGGCGATGCGATCGATCTCCCCTGATATCAGTTCCTGACTGATGTCCTTGACCTTTCGGGCGGGGATACCGGCGTAGATCGTGCCTGACTCTACCGTCGTGTTTTGGGTGACTACTGCTCCGGCAGCTATGATGGTATTGCTTTCTATCACACAATTGTCCATGATGATGGCGCCCATGCCTATGAGCACATTGTCGTGCACAGTACAACCGTGTACGATGGCGTTGTGGCCTATAGATACATTGTTGCCTATGATGGTCGGATACTTTTGGTAGGTGCAGTGGATGATCGCTCCATCCTGGACATTGACTTTGTTGCCCATCCTGATATAGTGGACATCGCCCCTGATGACAGCATTGAACCATACGCTGCACTGTGCGCCCATGGTGACGTCGCCCACTATCGTAGCGTTTTCTGCGATGTAGCAATCTTCACCTATGGTGGGCGATATTCCTTTGACTGATTTTATCAACATAATTTTGGTTGGATATTTATTTCTGCTTGTTTTCCGGACTAAGTATCAAATGTATAATTCCTAATGATACTTAGATCTGATATTGCTTTGTTCGTACCTTTAAATTTAGGCATTTTCCAGCCTATTTGTTTTCAATAATTCCAGATGTTGGTCGGGGTCAAAAATATTAGCGTCTCCGCTTACTGTTCCTTCTTTTATTGCATTTCTTAATATTCTGTATTTCTGCTTTTCATCTTCTAACAATCTTAGTCCTGCTCTTATTATTTCACTCATGTTTTTATACCTCCCTTTTTCTATTCGGGTTCTTGCAAATTCTTCGAAGCGGGTGTCTAAAGCTACTGAAGTAATCTTGCTCATAAAATTTACTTTTGATACAAATTTACCAATTTTTAGTAATACGATCTATTTTTTTCATATATCTCACTTAATGTTTTGCGAGTATAGGAAGTTGGGGAAAGTATTTCGACACTTAGGATTACTTTGCGGACTACAATAATACAAAGCAAAGTTTAAATTAAGACTTTACCAATTCGATTCATTGCTTCCCCATTGATTTCGATGTTTCTTTCGACAGCTCTTTTGACTATAACATATTTTTTTAAATCACTTCATTATTAGAAACAGTAAAGGGAAGCCGTCGATCAGACCACTTCCCTTTTACCAGCGATACATTGCTTTGATTTATTGCTTTTTCTTACCTATATTATTTAATTTGTCAGTGACCGTCCCAACTACACTTTTCTGACTTTCTATTTCTATTTCTTTATTCGCTTGATCTATAAGATTTTTTTCTATCTCTTTTTCAGAATCAAAGATTTTTTGTTTGGCTTTCTCTATATCCTTGTGATAATCGTCGTTTTTGTCTTTTAGTTTTTTCAAATCTTTCTCCAGATTGGAGAGGTTTTTTTCCTCGTTTTTAAGCTCTTCTTCTACTACTTTTTTTCTGACTTGTACATAGTAATCATTTAGAAACTGACGGAGAGCCGTCACCTGATCTGCATGGTCTGTGGAGTTTGCAAATGCGCCACCCAGGTCTATCCAAACATATGCGGTAGCCATATCTTTACCTTCGTCAAACCTTGCGTAGAGATCTACAGGTGACATACCATTAATGACAGGTATTTTTGTTGCCATTAAGAAGTGTTCTTTTGCTTTTTTATTTTCTTTCATTTTGCCGTATTCTTTGACAAAGTCATAAAATGTCTTTTCGGCAAGTTTTTTGTCTGCTCCGTCTATCTCAATGTAAAAAGCATTTTGAGCACCCAAGCTCATGGTAGTTTTCTTTTCTACGGCTTTTTGTGCGATCACTCCGGAGGTCATACCTACCAGGGTAAATAAGGTGAATACTATAATTGGTGTTTTCATGATTGATTATTTTTTTATTATAATTAAGAGACATGTTTGTGGATGAAAGGTCACAATATTTCTTAAAAATGTGCTGTTAAATTCATCCTAAAGTTGATATAGATGGTTTCAAATCTACCATAATATGATTTAACTTTTTTTGGAGTTCAGGTAATTAAGCAATCCATCGTAAACATTCAAATCACCTCCTTCTTTTTCTGACTTTTCGCGAGCCTTGTTGACTGTTTTGATCGCTTTATCCACATCTTTATTGAGGATCATCAGGGAGCAATACATTTGCAGTGTTTCCATATCTTCTTTTGTGTTATACAATTTTTCTGCATACTCCGCTGCATCTGCGACCATTGACGGATTGCTTTTGAATGTGGAAACTATGTCATTGATGATAAAATGAAGTTTTGAACCATCTTCCCCTGCCATTTTGGCCAATGTTTTGTAGGCTTCTTTATATTTGGCTTCATTTTTGAAAGCTTTATAATACTTCATCTGAGATGTGGCAGCAAATTCTGATGCTTTGTCAGGAAATGTTTTTCCCGCTTTTTTGATGGTTTCGGCCATGATGGATTCCATCTCGTATTCTATGGCTCGATCTATGGACGATAGACATGCCACATGACATTTATCTTCATATTTAGCTTTACCCTCTAGGGCGATGATCTTGAACTTATGCTCTATCACTTCGTCAAACAATTTAGAATCAGCATCAGTGGCGGCCTCCAATAAAAATGACCATCTCTGATTTTCTGATATCTCAGGATTGGACGATAAGTAATCATTGGAGATTTTAAGACTTGGTTTGTCGGCATTATTGAGTGCTTTGACGTATTGGTACATCAGCTCATAACTCCGGTCTCCTGCCAGATACTTTGCTTCAAACCGACCACTTTTATCCAGTTTTTTGATGGCATCAGCACCTAAAGCTATCAATCCGTCCGCTTGCTGAGCACCTTTGACAGTCTTGATGACTTTACCATCACCATCCAAATACATCAGTGTAGGATAAGCAGTCACCGGATGTAGGTGGCCGAAAGTCACTCCATCAGTTTCTTCCATGTCCAGTTGAAGATTGATAAAATTATTATTATAAAACTCTCCTACCTTAGCTTGTGGAAACACATTTTTGGCCATCGCCTTGCATGGGCCACACCACTTGGCGTATGCATCTACAAAAAGTATCTTATCCTCCGCTTTTGCTTTTGCTAGTGCATCTTTCCATGTTCCTGTAAAAAATTCTATTCCCTGTGCCTGCAAGTGTATCGAGAGCAATATAAGGATTAAGCTAAAAGGTAATTTTCTGATCATTTTTTTTAAAATTGATATACGTTATAATACAACAAATTTACAACAAAAATTCTGTTATAAAGATTTTTAACATTTTTGTAACCTGATATTATGTTCAAAAGAATCAAAAGAAATGAAATTGCGAATAATTCGGGTGTATCCCATTTTTGCATTCATTGATAGCCAATTTCTTTTTAGCTCCCTTGAGGCCCGCCTGCCCCGTAGCGGGCAGGGATGGGGTAATCTAAAAAGAAATTGCATAAAAGTGAAATTTTGGGATACACCCATCAATTCTAATTTGGAGTTTGTCACCACTCCCATAGTTGACCTGTCCTAGATACTGTCCCTCTGAAGATGGCCACAAGGTCTTCTTTTTGATTGGTCAATGCAATCTCATACCAACCCAATTTGCTGGTGAGTTTTAGTTCTCTAGCTGCTGCATATATCGTGTCGCCCTCATAGATTTTTTGAAAATGTGATATAGAAGTCTCAATAGATACAGCTTTTATACCATGTGAATTGCTGGCAAATGCCAGAGCACTATCGCCCAACGAATAAGAAATGCCTCCGTGACAAAAGCCAAAACCATTGAGCATTTCCTTATTAATTTGTGCTTTTAGCTTACAATAACCTGAATCTACCTCCAAAATGACGATATTCATCCATTGTGAATAAGCATCATGGTCAAACATGAGTTGATGGACTATTTTGTGGGCTTTTTCTGAATCGGACATCTTCTATCGTTGATACAACTGATACAAATCTTTAAGATTGCGTCCCATGCCGTCGTAGTCAAGACCATACCCGACCACAAATTTATTGGGGATGCTGAATCCCGGATAATGGGTCTTGATATCATGCATATGGGCTTCGGGCTTGATAAGTATCGAAGTCAGACTGACAGACAGCGGTTGGTAAGTCATCAATTCGGGAATAAATTTTGCCATTGTATTGCCTGTGTCTATGATGTCTTCTACGATGATCAGGTGTCTGCCTTTCAGTTGAATATTAGGGGGCATAAAGATATCAATGTTTCCAGTGGATTCGGTCCCATGATATGATTTGATCCTCACAAAATTTAGCTCACATGCGAAGTCCAACTTACGTATCAAGTCTGCTGCGTAGATAAATGCACCATTCATGACGACAAGAAACATTGGATATTTCTCGTGAAAATCCTCGCGAATGGAGTCGGCTATCTCTTGTACTTTTTCTTCAAGAGTCGCCGCATCTATGTATTTGATAAATGAAAGATCTCCTACTTCTATAATTTCTTTATCTATAATTTCACTCACTTTATTCCATATTTATCTATCAGAAATACTAGGCTTGTCATAGCAGCAGCCCCTAGTTCAAGCTCTCTTTTATTGACATTTTCTATCCTGTCATCGGCAGTATGATGAAAATCAAAATACCTTTGGGAGTCTGGTCTAAGTCCGACTAATAGCCCTTTTTGATATTTTAATGGCCCGATGTCTGCTCCTGACCCTCCTGTCTCAAATTGCAATCCGTAGCTTTCCAGCAATGGAAGCCATTGACTGACATTTCTATAATATTGTTTAAAGACAGCCGTATCGGCTTCAAAACTAAAACCTTTGGGACTGAATCCACCTGCATCTGACTCGATAGCTGCGAGATGAAACTCCCCTCTTTCTCCTGACACTTTTGCATAGGTACGACC
>JBATLS010000473.1:0-4071 GCA_049289435.1 Saprospiraceae bacterium
GCAGTATTGGCACTACTGTCATTGACTCTGTTGAGTCTGACATTGTTGGTGACGTAGTTGTAGGCAAGATTGTCGATCAATGTACTGCTCTCATTTCTTCTGGTGAGCGTACTCATACTACCATTGGACAAATAAGAAAATGTCTCATCATATTTGGTAGTAGTGATGAGGGTATTGGATGTATTGTAATCTGAGTAATCTACGATGGTGAGCTCGCCATAGATATTGTAGGTGTATCCGTGGATGGCAGCGGTAGCGCCACGTCTTTGCCATTTGATATTGGCGATCTCCCCATTTTTTCTTTGGGTCGATCCAGAGCCTGATACTGGATTGTCATAGTAATACTCCATATACCAGAGATCTCCTGTGGTCGCTGTGCCAAGGGCTTGGTTGACTTTATCGAGCATGCCGTTGGCCCGATAGGTATAGTCGATGTCCTGTAGGTACGTGGTCGTGTTGTTTTTGCCTTGTCGTTGCCGGATCATTTCACCCCGGTAATTATAGACATAACTACCTACAGTCTTGGTACCATAGCTCTCATAAGCGAATAGATCGTCTATGGTCCTGCCCCGGTGGTCATAGGTCGATGTCTCTACGAGATTATGTGTAGTATTGGCACCATCAGGCAGTGCTGTGACGGCAGATGTAGTGGACAATACATTGTCCGCATTGTCGTAGGCAATGGTAGTCACATCAGCGGCAGACAGATTTTTGTGGTTGTTGGCAGTATAACTTTGTACCCTACCTCTTGTGTCAAAGGTATATGTAGTGTTGATATAATCACTGGCTGTGCCCAATATTTTGACCTTGCTGGTCTTTATTTTGTCTATTTCTATACCCGTCGTGCCATAGACACTTTCGGTATAGGTGGTAGCATTGGTAAATGAAGGACTCTCTACATTGGGTGTCGTACCGTCAAAATATCCGCTCTTGAGCGATCTGCCATTGGCATCATAGCTATATACCGTCCACCGATTGATGGCGAGATGATTGGCATCCTGCTTGGCTGCGAGGAGATCTTTGTTGTTGTACTGGTATTTTATCCATCCTTTGCCAGGGATTTTTTTCTCTATGAGCTTGTCTTCATTGTCATATTTGTATTCAAATACCATCTCCGGCGTGGTGGTAGCCGTCGCACCAGGGGGTATGACTTTGGTGACCCGGTTTTTATTGTCATAGTGGGTATAGGTATCCCTTCTGTCTCCAGAGATGTCTGTGGCTCCCGTTTTTCGTTCACATATCACCCGGCCTTTCAAATCTGTAAAAGTGATGGATCGGTTGCCGTTGCCATCGATGACGGTGGCTTTGATCAGTTTATTAGCAGCATAGGTGCCTCCAGTTTGGGCAGTTATGGCATCACCGCTGGAGTTGAGTCCATATTCGTATTTGGTCGCATACCAGTCAGGAGCTATGGTTTCGGTCACTCTGGAGAGGGGTGATGCTTCGTATTTTGTCTCTGAGTATTTCCATACCTGACCTGATGTCACAGACGTCGAGCCGGGAGGTATATATGTACCGTCATTATATATCGTTTCTACCGGCAGATATTCTTTGATGAGCCTGCCTTGGTTGTCATATTCATATGCTGTCAGCAGATCTTTCAGAGCGGGAGACCCTTTGATGGCTACTGAGGCCACTTTTCTCCCTAGTTTATCAGTGTAGGTGATATTTTCTACTATATTGATGGCACTGCCAGATACTACAGGAAATATTGTTTTTGTTTTGATGGAATTCAATCCACTGCTTTGGGTGTAGTATCCGTAGGTATATTCAGTAGTGATGCCTGATGGTTGGGATGTTTTAGTTTTTACCCTTAGCAGACCGTCATAGGTGTAGTCTGTATAGGTGCCGTCCACATTGGTCGATCGTTGTACCAGATTTGAGTTGCCAAGGTAGGTGGTACTACTCACAAATCCATTTTGAGTGACTGCTGTCAATCTTTCTCGTCCATCGTAGGTGTACGATTTATTGGGCCAGTTGACTTTTTGATCTACTTTTATAAATCCGTCATTGGTGTATTCATGGCAGGCATACTCTTCAGGTTTAGAGATAGCAGATATAGCTATGCCATCGTATTGTCCAATAAATTGTTTGGAAAGCTTTTCGATATTAGACGAATGATTAGCATTGGCTCCAACAAATGTACCACTTGTCGTATAGTATGAAAAATCATCAGTAGCTCCTTTTACCGGTTTGCTATTTTCATATGTCTCTGATGTATATGGGATGATGATATTTTTGGCGATAAACTTATTTTTTATACTTGTATTTTGCCAAAAGTTATTGGTATAGTCAGTAAAGGATTCGGTGATATGTCCATTGCCGGTGGTGACTTTCACGATACTGGGTTGGATGGTATGACTGTGACCATAGGTGTATTCGGTGGTTGCGGTCAGGTTGCCATAGTAGTAATTAAGTATTTTTTTGGGACGGTAAGTATACTGTTTAAGCTTGTATAGATGTCCATAAGGTGATCCCCCTATGGTTAAAAAATAGTTATTGTTTAACGAAAAACTTTGATGAATCACAGTTTCATATTGGAAAGAATCTTTTTTTATCAAAATGTTATTATTGTCATATACTTCTTCTGACAAAATCGACCCAACTCCTTCACTTAATTTATCCGTTACAACTCTTGCACTAAACCCACCCTCAAATTGATATTGGGGTACAAAAGCAGCTTTAAAATTTTTAATTATTTTACCGTTACCTGGACTTGAAACCGTAACATTATGATAGCCAACATGATAGTCAGCGATGATATTTTCATCTTTGGTTGTACGATTAAAGTAAATATGTCTTCCAGCAAAATACTCATAAAATCTGGGTGTCTGATATAAAGTCCCTTGTCCATATGTGTAATTAGTTACAATATCTTGTACAGGAACTCCATAGGAAGTGGTAACTTTTGAGACACGAAGCCCTCCTGCTTGATATTGATTTCCTTGATATATATAATTAGAAGTTGCATACCCAGCTGCATCGTAAGTGGCCAACTCAAAACTATAGCTATTTCCTGCAATCAATATTGGATTGCCGTTGCCATCTTTTATATCAGCAAGATTTGCACTATAGAAGCTCGATGAAAGTGTATTTAAAGAGATGGTGTGTAATAATTGGTTGGCTGAATTTCTAATGAAGAAATATAAATCTCCCCCTCCTGAACCACCAAAATTTACGCATTGAAGGGTAAGCGTACCAGTTTGAATAATTTGACTGCTGAGTGGAATAGATCCAGAATTTACCGTTAGCCATCCAGAACAATTAGAAATAGCAATATCACATGTTTCTACACTAACCAAAGTAGTAACTTCGTTGACGTTTGTATTGTAGGTATTTTGTTCATATTCGAATGATTTTGATCCACCTGTCGGGTAGGTTATTTTTTTCAAGACTCCAACACTTGTACTAGCGTAATCAGGATTTCTGTTTGCCGCCCCTCCGTTCACATATGAAGGGGTCATATTATGAATGGGGTTAGTGGTTGCCCCATTGTAGTATCCCCAAGCATCTATTCCAGTAGTTGAATGGCTTGGTGCAAACGGAGTATTGTTAGGGTTTATTGGTCCATAGTATTCAAATTTATAACTTGGTAGTGTATCATTACTCTGTACGCCCCATTTTTTTACTTTCATCTCCTTTAATCTGATTTGTGATTTTTCACCAGAAGCATTTTCATAGTCATCAGAATCTAAAACATATTCAATACATTCATTCCCATCACAATATTTTATTGATGAACATTTTGTATCGGCCAATAATAAGCAATTATAAGATGAGAAATTAGTTCTATTACCATATGTAAAATCTAATGATCCTGATTTCCCTTCAATTTTCCTTAATGTTTTGGCAGGGAATTGAACATAATCTGATACATGTGATACAATATTTAATTTGTGATAAAAAAAATCAATCATTAGTCAAAATCAGTATTCCATCTACTCCCAAAAAATTTCCCTTTTAAACTACATTAATCTGATGACTTCAAAATATATTATTAGACTCGTTAAGTCAATAACAAGCAATAAATTCCTATACCAAGACGACAAAAAGTCATCAGCAATTCCAAAA
>JBATLS010000474.1:0-25867 GCA_049289435.1 Saprospiraceae bacterium
ATGGGAGGACTTATAATTTTGGAACCGACCTTATTGAAATACGAACCGCACTTGCATGGTGACATCCAAGTCAATACTCAGACTAATGGCCGGCAATATGGATTGAACACCGCTCTGACCAAATCTAATGCCTTGGGTAATATGAAGCTGACCGCTGGCTTGCAGAGAAGTGGTGATAAAAAGACTCCAGAGTACTATCTGACCAATACGGGCAATAAAGAAAATTCGGTGTCATTATTACTTGCGAATGATGTTGGTAAAAAGCATTATAGAAAACTGTATTACAGCTATTATGGTACTGAGATCGGCATCTTAAGAGGGTCGCATATAGGAAATCTGACAGACCTTAAAGAGGCTTTTGATAGAAAAGTGCCCTTTTTTACTCAAGAAAAATTTACTAAAATTATAGAAGCACCGAGACAAAATGTGCACCATCATCTGCTTAAGTACAGTCATGTACTCAGATTTAGTGAATTGAATGTCTTGCATTTGGATGTGGCACTTCAAGCCAACAATAGAGAAGAATATGATGTCAGGCGTGCAAACGCCAGAGAAAATCCGTCACTCGACCTGACCCTGATCAGCCAATTTCTTGATGTAAATTTTACACATACATCAGCATCAGGTACTACGGAGCATATGTTGGGCTTTCAAAACAAATACTCCAACAATACCAATAATCCAGGGACGGGTATCTTACCATTGATTCCCGACTTTATTGGCTATCAAAATGCCTTGTATTACATCCTTAAATCACAAGTCTGGTCCACTCCCTTAGAATTGGGGGTGCGATCTGAGTTTAGAAAATACGACGTATATGAAGTAAACCAATCGTCCAATATAGAGCAAACGAATAATACTTTTATAAATTTTGCGGCCAATATTGGGGTAAAAAAAGAGATCACTAAAGAATTAAGAACACAATTGGACATATCTTTTTCGTCAAGACCTCCGGAAGTAAATGAATTGTATAGCAAGGGGCTCCATCAAGGTGTCAGTGGGATAGAAGAAGGCAACCGCAACTTGGTTTCGGAATTTTCGACCAAAATTGTCAATGAGTGGATCGGTCATATCTCAGACAAGCTGTATATCAATGCTTCTTTATTTTATAATAAGCTAGATAATTTTATTTATCTGCTGCCTACCAAGGAAGAAAGACTAACTATCAGAGGGGCATTTCCAGTCTTTCGTTATGCGAGCACTGATGTGACTATGACGGGTCTAAGTATAAAATCCACCTATCAGTTGAGCCACACCATCTCCATATCCAATCAAATAAATCTGATCAGAGCAAGAAATAACTCCTCCAAGACAGGCTTAATCTGGACTCCACCTCCTAATATTTCGTTGCAACTGGCGATCAACGCACCTAAATCTAAGTGGTATCAAGAGTTGAAATCTGGATTAGAAGGTAGCTATACGTTTAAGCAGACTAATGTCGATATCGAAGAAGATCTTCTAGCCCCACCTGATGGCTATTTGTTGATGAATGTGTTTGCAAAAATCAAATGGAAAAAGAAGTATGGCAATGACATTTATTTGGTAGCGAGGTCAGAAAACTTATTGAATACTGTATATAGAGATTATCTCAACAGAATCAGATATTTTGCAGACGAGATCGGCAGGAATATTTCGCTTTCGGTAGGCACCAGTTTCTAAGATTTTTCTTTAAACGCCAATAGTCAATAATGAATCTTATAACTTACAAATCAATATCTTCATATGAATCATTTTTTCAAATTTCCGATTGTTATATTCATTTTTTCACTGGCAAGTTTGTCATGTAGCAAGGATCCAAAAGTAGAAAATCAGGAAGAACTCATCACTACGTTGGTTTACACACTTGTACCTCAGGAAAGTGGAGAAACCATCATCATGACTTTTAAAGATCTTGATGGAGACGGTGGAGCTAATCCGATAGTAACCGTGTCTGGCAGCTTGTTGGTCAATAAAACCTACAATAGCACCATCAAATTGACCAACGAGTCTGTCACACCAAATATTGATATCACCCAAGAAGTGAAAGATGAAGCAGTGGATCATCAATTTTTCTATACTTTAACTGGTGGTTTGGCTGGTAAAATGGCAGTAGTCTATGACGACAAAGACTCAAATAATAATCCACTGGGGATTCAGACTAAGGTAACCACCAGCGGGACCGGAACTGGAAAAATGAGTGTGACGTTGAGGCATGAGCCAAACAAATCAGCAGCTGGAGTAGCAGCGGGTAGCATCAACAATGCTGGCGGAGAGACTGATATAGAAGTATCTTTCGATGTCATAGTAAAATGATTTTTGATGGTTTGGGTTCTTGAAAATTCTCTTGGATTATGTTTTGAGCCCCATTTTTTTATTTCTCACATTTTTTGCTATTGGCTGTAAGCATCGTTATTATTTGGAGTACATTTGCAACTAAATAATAAAGTAATATGAGAATAATCTTCATGGGCACTCCAGATTTTGCTGTGCCATCGCTGGACATATTATTGAAACATAATTATGATGTAGTGGCTGTGGTGACCAGTCCAGATAGCTTTGGTGGTCGTGGTGGTAAAGTGTTGATCCAGTCAGCTGTAAAAAAGTATGCTCTGCAACATGATTTGCCCATTCTTCAACCCAAAAATCTGAAATCCGAAGCATTTGTAGATGAATTGAGATCTTACCATGCCGACATCCAAATAGTGGTTGCTTTCAGAATGCTTCCCGAAGTGGTTTGGAATATGCCTCCCAAAGGTACATATAACTTGCATGGTAGTCTCTTGCCGAAATATAGAGGTGCTGCCCCCATACATCATGCCATCATACAAGGGGAAAAAATCACAGGAGTCACCAGTTTTAAACTCAAGCATGAAATAGATACCGGAGATATTCTATTGAGTGAGTCGATACCTATCTCACCAGATGACAATGTAGGAAGCATGCATGATAAGATGATGGTGCTCGGAGCAGATGTGGTATTACGAACAGTACGTCAATTAGAGCGAGGTGACATAACCTTCCAGAAGCAAAATAGTGCAGATGTAACTAAAGCACCTAAAATATTTCACGAAGATTGTCAGATTTCATTTGAAAAATCCGTAGAAAATGTCTATAATTTCATCCGGGGCTTGAGTCCTTATCCAACGGCTTGGACAATCATAGACGGTATGGAATTGAAGGTGCTAAAAGCAGAAAAAGAATTTTTGAATGATGATCGGACACCTGGAAGCATCTCAACTGATCACAAAAGAAATCTCAAAATCAAATGTACTGATGGATATATATCTCTACTGTCCGTCAAACCACAAGGAAAACGCGAAATGCCAATCTCTGATTTTTTAAATGGACATCAGATAAAAGATCAAAAAGTTCCTTCTATTGCTTGATAAATCGTATAGCATTATGCTTCGCCACTTTGATCATATATAAACCATGAGCCAGTTGACTTACATCTACTACATTATTTATGTCATCCGCTAATTGACCTGTTTTCACCATTTGTCCAAGTTGGTTGAAAATATCATACTTTAGAAGTTGACCAGTAGCCAATGAAGACTTCCTGATGACTAAATATTCAGATGATGGATTGGGATAAATGGTCAATGGATACAACTCTACATTTTGGTGTAAAGATGATGTTTGATCTGTTACATAAAAATGGTCAAAGCCTGCTTCTACTATATGGGCTTGGTTGCCCGACTGATCGGATACGCTCACAATCAAATTCATTTCTTTAGATGGAGTCATGTATTTTTTAACATCCAGCCCCCTCACATTGAGCCATCCATTGGTGGTACCAAAGATTTTATCGATGACTACTTCTTTTTGACCATCGCTCAATTTGATGATAAGGGTATCATTGATGGGTGTGGTACCGCCGGCATTAAAAAACCAAATACTATAATTTAATTTGGGGCTTGAATATCGGGTCAAATCCATGGGTGGCGATACCAATTCAGTCACCCCATTATCGACATCGTCGCATGCTGCCCCCCTGATACCATTGCCCGTGATGTATGCAAACTTGCCTATGTCATCTGAATCGCTCCCCGGATTAGAGCTGATGCCATTGATGTATTCGGTCTGATTTGGGATTCCTCGCACCCAAGCTCCAGCTACACCTGATGTAGAAATCACTTTCCAACCCTGATTTGTTTCAAAATTATCTTCATACTCCTGATCCAAAGTAAGTACTATCTCAGATAAAGTTCCGGGTTGCGTTTCAAAATTTTCCTTATAATAATTCTTGTATCCCCACTTGGACACAAACAAATTGTAATTTCCAGAAAGGATGGCTTTCGTTAATTTTGAGGTATTGAGACTTTGAAAATTATATTCAGGTATATTATTTGTCAAATATACTTCAGCGGCAAGATTCTTATCCGCCCGATCTTTGATATCGACCTCCAGATTGACCAACACTTTTGATACAAGTTGAACATTTAGCATCGTGACTTCCCCATTTTTAAGGACTATTGTCTCCTCTTTTGAACTGTAATCGGGATGAGAGATGATGACATTGAAAGTCCCACTTTTGGCCTGACCTGTTTTATAAGTGCCTGAGGGGTCAGTATATTTTCGGTTGATTTGATCAGAAACAATTTCTACTTTAGCATTTATAATATTATTTCCCATACTATTTGTTACTTTCCCTTCCAGGTAACATGCTCGATTATAATTTGCATTAAAAATAAATAGCCCATAATTGATATCACTCGCATACACTATATCAGAGCCAGTAAAAGGAAATGCTCCCCAGCTCCCCGAAAATCCGCTGTGACAAGCTACAGGATCTTCCCAAGTATCATAATAGGCTATTTCTACCATATTGTCTGGTTTATGTACATCGACTATCCTCACTCCATCTGTGTACCAGCTGGTGACTAAATACCCTTTGTGATAATGCGTATTGTGGGGAATAACCCCGTCATTTTCGCGTTCGAGTGGTCTGAATTTATCCAATAAACGTATGTTGTTAAAGTCAGAAATATCATATGCATCCACATATGCACCAGACTTTTCGTCGGTAGTAAAGACATACTTGCCATCATCAGAGGCCCAAGCATTGTGGGTAAATGTCCTCGAAGTAGTTTGTGTTGCCAAAAGTTTAGGTAGTGCCTTAGTAGATATATCATAGATACCTAACTTTCCAATATATACTTCTGATGCAAACAGGGTATCGCCTTTTACGTATGCATCATGGGCATAATTGAGATCGGCAGCACCTATATATTCTGGTATTTTTGCATCTTTATTTAAGTCAAATATCAAGACGCCGCCTTTACTGATATTGCATCCCGCCAAATATGCAAATCCTTTGCTGTCAATATATAAGTTGTGACATTTTTCCAATGTTTGATTGGACAGTCCTACAGACATCTTAGGTTTAAAAAACGAGTGGGTGATCGTGACTGGTGCTAAAGACATATCTATAATCGTCAATCCGTCCAGACCCTGGTCTGTAGTCACATAGAGATGGTTTTTGTACGATTTTATATCCCTCCATATAGAACTAGTCCCTTTAGCTTCGTATCTCAATACTGGCTTCTTAGGGTCTTCAAGAGAAAAAATACTTGTCTTTGTTGCACTGCCTATGACGGCATACTTTATCCCATCTTTTTCATAGCCCCAGATGTCAGAGCAGTTTTCTTTGATAGGCACATTAGACAATAAGGTAGTATTGAAAGTGACTTTTTGTGCACTCACACCGGTGCAAAACAATAAAAATAGTATAAGTTGTATATAATTCATCAAATGTAGATTAAGAGTCAAAGGTAATGAATATTTGCATAATGTATGTAAAAAGAAATACATGTTAAAAGGCACAAAAGCTCACGTTTTTCAGTAGGCTAAGGAACATAAAATCAAGAAGATAGTTGCGCAAATAAGAGTATGTGGTTCACAAAATAATTTATCAACTTTAAAATTTTATCTTTTGTTGTATCTTTGCCATGTGAATAGAAAAAATTATATAATAAAGACCTTCATTTTTTGTCTGCTTTGTTTAGCTGCTACTAAAATCATATCTCAAGGTCAATCTATCCGAAACCAGATAGATAAAATCATCAGGTATGATACTGAGATAGACTACAAAAAGACGCCTGGATTTGTGATAGGTGTACTAGATCAGGACTCTATATGGTTTTTTTATTTTGGAAGTAAAAAAAGTAAGAATAATGGTCTCTTGCTCTCCGAAAGCGATGTGTTTGAGGTGGGAAGTGTGACCAAATTACTTACATCTGCCTTGATTAGTGAATTAATCAAGGAAGGAAAATTTCAGTTGGATACCCCAATAAACGATTTGTTGCCAAAAGAATTTTTCAACCCGAGACTGGATTGGGTCACTGTATTTCATTTGATCAATCATCAATCAGGATTACCCAGAAGGCCACTCTTATTTGGTCAAAAGGAAAAAGAAATTCAGAATCCATATGGGCATTACACCAAAAAAGATCTTTTAAATTTTTACAAAGATTATATCCCAGATCAATCTGGATTCGAATACAGTCATACCAATTATGCCCTGCTCGAAGTTATCGTAGAGCAGGCAACCAATCAAACGTTCAATGATGCTCTGACCGAAAAGATACTGACTCCCTTACATATGAGAAGTTCATTCATTGATTTCCCTGAAAGACGGATCAATTTGATCACACAAGGATATGATTTAGCTACGAAACCTGTTCAACCATGGGCTTTTGAAAGTTTTAAAGCGTCAGAAGGTTTGAAAACTACCGCTGCAGATTTGCTGAAATTTGTAAAATCTCAGATCAACTCCCAAATAAAACCTAATTTTGCAACGGGATTGGATAAAAATGCTGAAACCCAATCACCATCGTTCAACAAATATCTCAGCATCTCCAATGGATGGCAACTACTCAATATTCACGAAAATAATATATATACACATACTGGCAGGACATCAGGACACCATTGTTTTGTTGCGATGATCAAAGAAACAAAAACTGCAGTCATTATCATGGCCAATTCTGCTCTAGGTGCTGAAGATCTGGGTATGCAAATATTGCGCATGATCAATTACAACTGGAAAAAGGGTCGAACTTAACAGTACCTACTAATCTATAATGAAATTTTTATGAGCCACAAAAAAGAGATCAATTTGTCATGGGATGATTTCAAACTCATGGGAGATCCCGATGCTGCACCTTTGGAAGATAATAAGGAAGATCAAAAAGACCCGAACCCACCCGCCAAACAAAATTTACGAATCCATCTGGACAGAAAACAAAGGGGCGGTAAAGAAGTAACTCTTATCCTTGGCTATGAAGGATCTGAAGATAAACTCGAAGCATTAGGAAAGCTATTGAAGTCAAAATGTGGTGTAGGTGGTAGTACCAAAAACAATGAGATCATACTACAAGGCAACCATCGTGACAAAGTAATGAAAATATTGCTTGAAATGGGATACAAAGGCACAAAAAAAGCTGGAGGTTAAAAAAGTATCTTCATTTTAAATTCTATATGCCTGTGCTCAGTCAGCCAATTCATTATTGCTCACAAGATGGATTGGTTACTTCCACAAATCGGAAGGGTAAACCTTGTTATCTATTAATTCTTTGATTTTATCCATGACAAATGGCTTGTCTTCCTGATATGTGACCCCAAACCAGTCTGATTCGGTTTCCAGCACCTCTACGTTCAATAGTTTCTCGTTGATCAACTGATCGACCACATTGGGTATATAAAATTCAGAACTCAGGTTCATGCCCTCTTTACTCAGAAAGTCAATAAATATTCTCTCACAATGTGTAAAATAGTCCGGCATAAATCCCCACATATTCATAGACACCAGTGTACCTTCGGGCAATTCTTGACACGAATCACCAACTGGGTATCTGATGATATTATCATGATCCCTTTTGATTTTGGTGCACTCCTTGATGTCAATCAGATGGTGTTCATCACTCACCAGACATACACCACGGTTGACCGTACCATAGGCAGATAAGGTATTTTTAAGATAGTAAGCTATGACAGAGTAAGCAGGAGATGCTTTTAAACTGCTGGCCTGTAAAAAATCGTGCAATTGTCGAAAAGAATCCACGCCATAATAATCATCAGCATTGATCACTCCGAATGGTTCATTAATAACATCTTTTGCCACCCAAACTGCGTGCCCGGTGCCCCATGGTTTGGATCGTCCCAGATCATATGTTGATCCCGCCGGCACCTTATCTATTTCTTGAGAGACAAATATCATCTCTACCCTATCACCAAGTTTGGCACGAAATATTGCTTCAAACTCCTCACGAAAGAAATCACGAACAATAAATACGACTTTACCAAATCCTGCTTTGACAGCATCATACAATGAATAATCTATGATCGTTTCGCCATTTGGGCCAAAACCATCCAGCTGCTTCAATTTCCCATACCTGCTACCCATGCCTGCGGCAAGAACCAATAATGTAGGTTTAGTTTTCATTTATTTTAGTTGTAATATTTAAAATACGATGGCAAAGATAAAATTCTTTCCTAAAGATTAGGGTTTGAGATTCGGTAAATTGATATAAATGAATAATCTGAAGTCACGAAAAACTCAAAACCTTTGAAATCTCCTTTATTTTCTTTCCTCCAATCATGTTAAAGATTGTTAACGATCATCAAATAAAGGTATTTGTATTGTGTATTATATTGATTATGTGCGTATTGACATACTATTAACAATCTAATTGGGTGGAAATTAAATAAGAAAAAATTATTTTGATAATACTAATGTCTATACATTTGCAGCATTATTCATAATTAAAAATACTAAAAAGAATGAACAAGCTTTTATTATTCGCTTTACCACTATTTTTGTTCTCTTGTAAGTCTGGAGTTGAAGCTCACAAAGTTGCAATCGAAGAACTAGGAACCAACTGGGATGCTGCAACTGCTGGCGTAACAGGATTTGCTGAAAGCCTTACTGCTGACGTAAATAGCTTCACTGAGCAAGCTACTGCTATGACTCTTGACGAAACTGCTACTGCCGCACTTAAAGGTGACGCTGCCACTAAATATGCAGAAGCTACTGCTGCTTTCAAAGCTGCAACTACAGATGCTTATGCTCCGGTACAAGCTGAACTTAATGATTTCGTAACTATGTGGACTGAGAAAGCTGCTGGTGTTACTGCTCTTAAAGACGGTCTTGCCGCTGGTAAAATCGAAGGTGATGTTGCTGCACAGATTGCTGACCTTTCAGGTTTAGTCACTCAAGCAAACGAAAAAGTAACTGCATGGACTGCTAAGCAAGCAGAATTAAAGACTGCTGCTGACTCTGCATTGGGTATGCTTAAGTCTGCATATGATATGGTTGCTCCTAAGAAATAATCATTCTTTTGAATAGAAATAAAAAAGCCCGGCTATTTAGTTAGTCGGGCTTTTTTGATTTTAGCAAAATAGCTAACTCTATTATCAAGGTCCTTAATGATAAGTTTTAATGTCTGAAGGCTTTACTCTTTTCTCAAAGCTTGTTTATATACATCAAGACATCTTTTTCTTGCAAACGCATGATCTACCATAGGTGCTGGATAATCTTCAGAATTAAGTTCCGGTATCCACTTCTTGATATAAACCCAGTCTTTATCAAACTTTGCTGTCTGAGCTTCAGGGCTAAATATTCTGAAATAAGGTGCTGCATCTGTACCACAACCTGCTGCCCATTGCCAGCCACCATTATTGCTAGCCAAGTCAAAATCCAGTAGCTTTGCAGCAAACCAAGCTTCACCCCATCTCCAGTCTATCAGTAGGTGTTTGGTCAAAAAACTGGCAGTGATCATCCTCACTCTATTGTGCATATATCCTGTTTGACTCAACTCACGCATCCCGGCATCAACAATTGGATACCCCGTTTTTCCTTCGCACCAGGCAGTAAACTCATTTTCATTATTTCTCCACTCGATTTTATCATATTCGGGTCTGAAGGAGTTTTTTTCTACATGTGGAAAATGATATAGTATCATCGCATAAAAATCCCGCCAAATGAGTTCATTCAAGAAAGTTGGGTTTAGAGATATGGCTTTTAATGCTTTTTGACGTACAGAAATGGTCCCAAATCTAAAATGTATGCCCAGTTTCGATGTTCCGTTGATCGCAGGGTAATTTCTGGTTTGGTCATATCCTTTGATGATTGATTGCGACACACTTTGCGCTGGGATTTCTAAAACCGACTCCTTAAATCCCATTTCTTCCAAGCTCGGCATAGGAGAAAACTCCATTTCTTTTACCAATGAATCCAATAGTAATTCTGAAGGATAACCTTTGAAAGTATCATACTTGCCATCTAAGTAGATTTGGCTATTTAACTTTTCATACCACTTTTTTTTGTAGGGTGTAAATACGGTATAAGGTTTCCCGTCATCCTTGGCAATTTCTGATTTTTCGAATATCACATGATCTTTAAAACTATGAAATTCGATTCCATTTGAGCCACACATTTCACCAATTTTGGTATCCCGACTTATAGCATAGCTTTCATAATCATTATTACAATATACACCTTGGACATTATGTTGCATAAGAATTGCTTCCAAAATGTCTATTGGGAATCCGTATTTTATATCGATATCGCTTCCGAATTGGCAGGCTTGGGTACGCAAAGACATCAATGTATCAAATATAAATGTCACTCTGGCATCGTCCGGATGTTCGAGTTTGTCCAGTATATTCTTATCAAATATAAATATGGGTAACACTGGAAGTCTTGCATTTAAGGCATGATACAACGCCGTATTGTCGTGCCATCTAAGATCCCTTCTAAACCAAAATATATTTATCCGCTTATTTATGGCCTTCACTTACATCTCGATTTCAAGATTCATTTTTGCAGAATTAAGTTCCGACAATGCATGAAAGTCGCTCAGTCCTTTAGCTACATGTATTCCCTCTTCATAGGTGCTCAAAGCCATTTCGGGCTGATCTATTAATTCATACAGTTTTGCCAAGTGGTAATAAAAGCCTACATATTTTGGATCAATTTCTCTCAAAATCAAATATTGCTTGAGGGCATTTTCTGTATCATCAGCATATTCATATTCTTTTGCCAAAGCATATCGAATAAAACTATCATCTGGTGCCCCTTGGATCATAGTCAATAATGTATTTAACCGTTCAGTCATAAATTTATTTAACTCCGAGTTTAATTTTTCAATAAAATCGTTATATCTTTGCCCTCATATAAGTTTGGGGAAACAATATAATTATCTTCCATTTGCTAAACAAGAAAAGTATTATAATGTTAATTAAAAGATGAAAGTTGAAAGATGAAAGTTGAAAAATGAAAGTAGAACTAAAAGCTTTTGATTTCACAAAACTAAAACTAATCTCGATACCTAACAAAAAATACCTAACAACTGACACCTAACCCCGAAAGCTATCGGGAAATACCTAATATCTAATACCTAATAAATGAATATTTTAGTTTGCATAAGCAAGACCCCAGATACCACAGCAAGAATTTCGTTCAAAAATGGAGATACCGAATATAATAGTGATGGAATATCCTATATAATGAATCCATATGACGAGTGGTACGCTTTGGTACGGGCATTGGAAATCACAGAAAAAGAAGGAGGAAATGTGACCGTCATCAATGTCGGCCCAGCTGCCAATGACATCATCATCAGAAAGGCACTAGCTATTGGAGCTCATGATGCGATCAGAGTAGATACTCAATCAGAAAGTGCCTATGTCGTAGCATCCAATATTGCGGAAGTTGCTAAAAGTAAAAATTTCGACATGATCTTCACAGGTAAGGAGACCATAGAATATAATGGATCTGAAGTAGGGGCTATGATTTCAGAGCTTTTGGACTTACCCTATATATCTTACGCTACCAAACTGGAAGTGGAAAATGGGATCAACACAATCACCAGAGACATAGAAGGTGGTGTAGAAGTCTGCGAAATTTCCGGTTCATTTGTACTGTCAGCGGCCAAAGGTCTTGCAGAACAAAGAATCCCAAACATGAGAGGCATCATGATGGCAAAAAGCAAACCATTGGTGGTAGTCAGTCCCGTCGATATCAAAGATCGTGTGGCCACTCAAAAGTTCATCCTTCCACAGCCAAAAAGTGGCGTCAAACTGATAGATCCTGAAAATATGGACGAATTGGTACGTTTACTCCACGAAGAAGCAAAAGTCATTTAATAAAAATCAATAAAAGAAGAGATAGTCATGGCAGTTTTAGTATATATAGAAAGCCCCAAAGGAATCATCAAAAAATCAGGATATGAAGTGGCAGCCTATGCAGCAAAGGTAGCGTCACTCTTAGGCACTCATTCAGAAGCAGTGATCATAGGAAAGGCGGATGATCCAGGTTCTGTCGGGCAATATGGAATAACTAATGTCACTCATATCAATGTGGCATCTGACATAGATTTTGATGCATCTACCTACTGCAAAGTGATCTGCGATATTGCCAAAGAAAAAAATGCAGATACGATTATTTTAGCAAATACTGCCAATGGCAAGGCACTGACTGGTAGGATCGCTATCAGGATGGAAGCAGGTTGCGTATCTGGTGCTAATTCTTTGCCTGATGTATCTGATGGTTTTGTTCTCTCCAAGTCAGTGTATAGTGGCAAGGCCATTGTACAATATAAAATAAACACACCCAGCAAGGTCATCTCAGTCATGGGCAATACTTTGCAACCTCAGATAGTAGCTGGTGATATAGACCCTATCCAAGTGGACATTGCTTTTCCTGCTTCAAAAATAAAAGTAACCGAAAGAAAGACTTCAGAAGGAATAGTTCCGTTGCCTGAAGCAGAGTTGGTTGTGTCAGCAGGTCGTGGTATGAAAGGGCCTGAAAACTGGGGTATTATAGAAGATTTAGCTAAAGTACTGGGAGCGACTACAGCTTGCTCGAGACCTGTGGCAGATACAGGATGGAGGCCTCATCATGAGCATGTGGGACAAACGGGGGTAGCTATCAGACCCAATCTATATATTGCGGTAGGTATATCTGGGGCTATACAACATCTGGCAGGTGTAAATAATAGTAAGGTCATCGTAGTCATCAACAAAGATCCAGAAGCACCATTTTTTAAAGCAGCAGATTATGGCATTGTAGGAGATCTTTTTGATGTAGTACCCAGACTGACTGAAGCAATCAAGAAGTATAAACAGAGCTAATTTCCTGAATTCAAAACAATAGATTACATTTTATAATTTTTATTTTGCTGGCTATCTATTGGATGCCCAATACTTTACAAAAGTATTCATTGGTCTAATTTGATAGTAAGGCGATATAATGCACTCAAATTAAGTCATCCTATGGCTTGTTTTGAAGGTTGTTTTAATTAAAACCTAAAATGTATCTATGAATATATCTCAACTCTCTGTCGAAGATGCCCTAAGAAGTCTCAATAGTCATGTGAAAGGATTAGACCATTCAGAAGTTGCTCTCCGAATGGCTAAGTATGGACTCAATGAAATTCCTGAAAAAGAAAGGATAAGCCCCTTAAAAATCTTTTTTAGGCAGTTTGTAGATTTTATGATCATCATACTGATCCTTGCTGCGATCATATCCGGATACATAGGAGATATTGCAGACACTTTGATCATTATTATCATCGTATTGCTAAATGCCATTCTTGGTTTTTATCAGGAGTATAAGGCCGAAAAAGCAATAGAAGCACTTAAGAAAATGGCTTCACTTCATTGCAATGTGATACGCGAAAACATATTGAAAACGATAGCTGCCAAAGACCTTGTACCTGGAGACATCGTATCTATAGAGGCTGGCAATTCCATTCCGGCAGACATGCGGCTGCTCGAAATTTTTAGTTTAAAAATAGATGAGTCCACCTTGACAGGCGAGTCTATACCTGTCGAAAAAACCACCATGGCTTTGGAAAATCCCGATGCGAGCATCGGTGATCTGAACAATATGGTATTCAAAGGCACCATTGCTACTTATGGCCGCGCAATAGGACTTGTGCATAGTACCGGCAGTCATACTGAGCTCGGAAAGATAGCATCTATGTTGCAAGTTAGTGAAAGTTCCACCCCATTGCAAGTGCGAATGGCTGACTTTAGCAAAAAGCTTTCTTATATCATATTGGGTATATGTCTGATCATTTTTTTGGTAGGATATCTCAGGGGCGAAAATCCGATGAATATGCTTCTACTATCCATCAGCCTTGCTGTTGCTGCTATACCTGAAGCCTTACCGGCATTGATCACTGTTGCCTTGGCCAGAGGCTCTGCCAGAATGGTAAAAAAACAAGTTTTGATACGCAAACTACCAGCTGTGGAGACCCTTGGATCCGTAAGTTTCATTTGTTCGGACAAGACAGGTACATTGACAGAAAACAAGATGAGTGTCACTGAAACATTTCATATCGAAAATGATATTTTACAACTTCCACTATTCCAAATAGCAGTAGCACTAAATAATGATGTAGTCATATCCAATCAGGGACATATAGGTGATCCAACTGAAATAGCTCTTGCGGAGTACTTAATCCAAAATGCAATTCCAAATTTCTATACTGACCAAAGAAGTATATACCCAAGAGTAGCTGAGGTGCCTTTTGACTCTGAGAGAAAGTGCATGACTACCATTCATCGCTGTCCATCAGGATTTCTGATCATTACCAAAGGAGCACCTGAAGTATTATTTTCACAATTGGCAGACAGCATTAAAATGGACAACTACCAGAGCAGAGCTGAAGATTGGGCAGCCAAAGGATGGAGAGTCATCATGTATTCTTATAAATTCATGCCGTCATTGCCTGAAAAAATGTCTGAAGTCGAGTCCAACCTATTGTTTTTAGGATTTGCAGGATTGATAGATCCTCCAAGGGAAGAGGTCAAAGCTGCTATCAAAGAATGCAAGACCGCAGGCATTACTCCTGTCATGATCACAGGCGATCACCCAGCCACAGCACTGACGATCGCAAAAGAAATTGGTATATGGCATGAAAAAAGCATTGCAGTGACTGGCGCAGAACTAAAGAAAATGGATCTTGAAGTATTTGCCGAAAATGTGGAAAATATTTCAGTCTATGCCAGAGTAAGTCCTGAACAGAAACTCACCATAGTCAAAGCTTTACAAGCTAATGGTCATTTTGTGTCGATGACTGGAGATGGTGTCAATGATGCGCCAGCTTTAAAAATAGCAAATATTGGTGTAGCTATGGGCATTTCGGGTACCGATGTCAGTAAGGATGCCGCAGATATGATACTACTGGATGACAATTTCACATCCATAGTCAATGCCGTCAAGGAGGGGAGACGAATATTTGATAATATCAGAAAATTTGTCAAATATATCATGACCTGCAATGGTGCTGAACTTTGGACCATACTACTGGCACCTATGATGGGTTTGCCCCTACCCTTACTCCCTATTCACATATTGTGGATCAATTTGGTTACAGATGGTCTGCCAGGTCTTGCTCTGGCTACTGAAAAAGCAGAAGCCGACATCATGAGTCGTCCACCCAGGAAGTCAAAGGAAAGCCTATTTTCAGACAATCTCGGTATGCATATCGTTTGGGTCGGATTATTGATGGCGGGCATCACTTTAGGCATACAAGCCTGGGCATTGAACAAAGGTCTGGAGCATTGGCAAACCATGGTCTTTTCGGTATTGTCATTTTCACAACTAGGTCATGTGCTGGCTATCAGAAGTGATCGGACTTTTTTGTACAAACAAGGGTTATTTTCAAATATTCCATTGATTACTTCGATCATTTTGACGGTAGTACTACAGCTTCTAGTGATTTATCTGCCTTTTGCCAATGAATTGCTCAAGACGCAACCTTTAAGCTTTTTTGAGCTAATGATATGTTTTGGATGCTCTGCTGTAGTATTCCATGCCGTAGAGTTGGAAAAATGGATAAAAGTGCATAGGCAGAAAAAATGAACAAATAGAAGATATTTTGCCACGAAGTAGAATTCTTTATATCTTTACGAAAAATAATATAATATGACGCTTAAGCAACTTATCAATTTGGAAGACAAAGCTAAGGAAGTATGGGTGATTAGTCCATCACTACATTATGACGTTGAAAACAAAGATTTTACAGAATTGGTCAGTGTCAATTTGGATCAAAAAACAAAATACAGGTATATCGTACCTGGGACAAAAGCCATAAATAACCACATTGATGTGTACAAAAAAATGTATAATTTGTCTGAAGACGAAGTACATAGTAATTTTTTGATTTTGCCAGAAAGTGAGTTGAACCCATTCATCATGGAGATAGGTATTTATAATGGTTCTGGTATGGAATGCATTGCCTGTGCCGCACCTGCTTTGGAAGACACTAATGATGTGATACAATTCAATAGTGACACTTCAGTAGAAATGGCTAAGCAATTTAAAACTCTTTGGAAAAAATATAAAAGGGTCAGTCTCTGATATAGTGCTCTGTCCTGACAAATGAATGAATGAATTGAGCATCCTGTTCTTTACATATCTATTTATAGGTCCACTCCCATAAGGCAAAAATAACTTTCTTTTTGACTAATCATAATGTCATAATGTAACCTGAGTCACTCAATCATATGATAAAACTACCTACATTTGTATTGTTAAATTATTAGAACCAATAAAAATTCAATTACTTATGAAGATAGAACAAATATATACAGGATGCTTGGCACAGGGTGCATACTACATCGAAAGCAATGGGGAAGTGGCCATCATAGATCCATTACGTGAAGTACAACCGTACATCGACAAAGCAAAACAAGACAAAGCAAAGATCAAATATATCTTTGAGACACATTTTCATGCGGATTTTGTGTCTGGGCACATTGATTTGGCTGATAAAACCGGTGCAACTATAATCTATGGACCTACGACTGCAAAGACAGGTTTTGACATGTATGTGGCCAAAGATGAAGAAATTTTTCAATTAGGTGATATTAGCTTAAAAGTCTTGCACACTCCAGGACATACTATGGAGAGTAGTTGTTTTTTATTATATGACGAATCTGGTAAAGAAACCGCTATTTTTACTGGAGATACTTTATTTATTGGGGATGTGGGTAGGCCAGATCTTGCTCAGCATGTGATTTCAGAGTTGACGGAAACAAAACTTGCGGCACTTCTATATGATTCGCTTCAAAACAAAATATTGCCATTGGCAGATGATTTGATCGTTTATCCCGCACACGGAGCTGGTAGTGCATGTGGTAAAAATCTCTCTAAAGAAACTTCCGACACCTTGGGAAACCAGAAAAAAACCAACTATGCACTTAGACCTGGGTTGACAAAAGAAGTATTTGTAGATGAACTGCTGCATGGTCTCATGCCTCCACCAGGGTATTTCCCAAAAAATGTATTGATGAATATAGGTGGATATGAAAGTATAGATACAGTAATGGAGCGTGGGCAAAAAGCTTTTACACCTGTAGAATTTGAAGTGATCGCCAATGAGACCAAAGCACTAATTATAGATACCCGAAGTGCTCAAGCCTTTGCAAAAGCGCACATTCCAAACTCTATAAGTATTGGTATCGATGGCAATTTTGCAGTGTGGGTTGGCACACTTGTCCCTGATATCAAACAAGAAATATTGCTTGTGGCAGAACCTGGACGAGAAGAAGAAATCATCATCAGATTGGCACGGGTAGGCTATGATTTTGCCTTAGGCAACTTGAAAGGAGGCATAAGTGCCTGGATAAAAGCTGGTAAAGATGTAGAAACGATCACAAATATCAATGCTGCCCAATTTGCTGACATAGAGTCCAGTCATCCTGAAATCAACATTTTGGATGTCAGAAAATCCAGTGAATATCATTCAGAACACATCATCAACGCCGAAAACACGCCATTGGATTACGTCAATGAAAGCATGAAACAAGTGCACCCTGATAAAACATATTATGTTCATTGCGCCGGAGGGTATAGATCCATGACGTTCATTTCGATTTTAAGATCTCGGGGTTATGAACATCTGATCAATGTAGATGGTGGGTTTAAAGAAATCAAAGATAGTGGAAAATTTAAGTTAACAAACTTTGTTTGCCCTACAACCATGTTGTAAAATAATAATGATTGGTCACCAAAATTTAATGGTTAAGAAGTTTTGATATCAGACCCGGAGTGTTATATCTCCGGGTTTTTTAGGTTAAACCTAAATATCTATAATGAATTTCCTAAAATTTAAGTTAAATTTTTCATATTTGGTTTTTATATCCAATATAACTGTTATTTTTGTACTTAAATATTATAATAATATCACATGAGTAGTAAAAACACTTTTTTCAATCTTGCTTATATCTTTGTTTGTTTGCTTTTTGTAAGCGAATCATTTGGGCAGTCTTCAACCCCCCAAACTGAAAATGTGCAAGCTGCTGCTGTCGAATATACAGCAGAGAATCCTGGTTGGATGGTCAATGTAGATGAAGCATTTGCAGCTTCTAAAGCGACAGGAAAACCCATCATGGCAAACTTTACTGGAAGTGACTGGTGTGGTTGGTGCAAGCGACTTACAGCAACCGTTTTTAGCAAAGATGCGTTCAAACAATGGGCGGATAAGAATGTCGTCCTTCTCGAACTTGACTATCCAAGAAGGAAAACATTGCCTGAAAACATTATGATGCAAAATCAAAGCCTACAGCAAGCATTTCAGGTATCTGGTTACCCTACGGTATGGGTATTTAATCTCGCAAAAGATGAAAAAACAAATCATTATACCATCGAAGCTCTGGGTAAGACTGGTTATACAGCCACAGTAGAAGAATTTACAGCAGGTGTAGAGTTGATGCTTAAGAAATAATAGTGTCCCGAAACACTTAATGTTTTACATAGAGAGAGTATGATTTGTGTCGTGCTCTCTCTTTTTTATTATTACCTAATTGGTGTGGTTGGTAAACATATCATAGGAAAATCCAAGCTCAATAAGCATTCTCGCAAATTCACTAAATATAGGGGCATTGATCATTATATTTGCTCCAGTCAATGGGTGTAAAAATTTGATTTCTGAAGCGTGCAGCAGCATAGTATCCATCTTAAAATGCTCTAGAAACAATTTATTTTGTTTGTTGCATCCATGAGGTCTATCTCCAATGATGGGGTGAAATATGTGGGACATGTGTTTTCTTAATTGATGCATTCTCCCAGTTTCGGGCATCAGGCTGACTAATGAATATCGTGAAGTCTCAAACTTTCCGAAAGCAACAGGCACATCTACCCTATCCAATGTTTGGTAAAAAGTCATTGCTTCCTGGGTTTTCCCCTTGTCATTGACCAAGGGATAGTCTATACTACCCTGATCGTCACAATAACCCCTCACTATAGCTAAATATTTCTTGGAGACCGATTTGGTTTGGAAAAGCTCATTGACTGGTGCATGTGCTTCTTTGGTTTTTGTCAGTAAAAGTACTCCGGAAGTCTTGCGATCCAAACGATGAGTGGCATACACCTTCTGGCCTATTTGATCCCTCAATATTTGTAGTACAAAGTCAATTGCAGCAGGGTCAAGGCGCGTACGGTGCACAAATAGTCCATGAGGTTTATTTATGGCAATGATATGCTCGTCTTCGAACAAAACTTGCAGATTGATTTTCATATCATCATTTTTGATCATGCATCACTCAATTATCTGAAAGTAAAGATAGGAAAAAGATACAATTGCACAACATCACAGATCACTTCGATAACTTGCTATTTTTTTATGACCAAATCAAATATTCCTTCCCATAGTCTTGTTACATCACTTGCTAAATGTTGTTAAGAATAAGCATTTAACCTCTTGATTCAATTTATAGCTGATCAATTTTCTATCTTTGCGCCAAAATATAGACCTTACTATGATTTCAGATATTCTTATCACTCTTTCTCTTGTATTATTAAATGGTTTTTTTGTGGCTGCCGAATTTGCGATCGTCAAAGTCCGGGCCTCTCAAATTAAGATCAAAGCAGATGGAGGCCATAAAGCGGCCATGCTTTCGGCTCATATAGTCAGTCATCTGGATGGGTATCTTGCAGCCACTCAATTGGGCATTACTTTAGCCAGCTTAGGCTTAGGATGGGTGGGCGAACCAGTAGTATCCAAAATAATTTTGGATGTATTTTATTTTGTGGGAATCAATTTATCCCCTGAGTTGGCCCACAATATAGCCTTGCCAATAGCGTTTGCCATCATTACCGTACTACACATCGTTTTTGGTGAATTGGCTCCTAAATCTATTGCTATACAAAAACCCGAAGCTACTACATTGGTCATAGCATATCCACTCAATGTATTTTATTATATTTTCAAACCTTTCGTATGGGTATTGAATGGATTTGCCAATTTCATCCTAAAAAGTTTAGGTATCCATAGTGTGCATGGTGCTGAAATCCATAGTTCTGACGAATTGAAGTACCTCATAAAACAAAGTAAAGAAGGTGGCAGCATCATTCACACGGACTATGAGATCATCAGGAATGCTTTTGATTTTGCAGAAACTACGGTCAAACAAATCATGATACCCCGCAATCAGGTATTGGCCATCAATGTAAATAAATTTGACGAAAATGAAATAACTCACATCCTGGATGAGGGATACTCCAGGATACCATGTTATGAAAATACTATAGATCATATCATAGGTCTGATTTACGTTAAGGATCTCCTGGCCTTGTTGCACAAAAAAGAAACGGTCAATATCAGAGATATTATGCGTCCGCTCATCATCACTACAGAAACAAAAAAAATAGGCAGTTTATTGAAAGAATTTCAACATAAACACATCCAAATGGCCATTGTCATAGATGAATTTGGAGGTTTGGATGGGATCGTGACCATGGAGGATATCATAGAAGAACTGGTAGGTCAAATACAGGATGAATATGATAACGAGACAGAGATTGTCGTACAAAGTGATCCGAAAACTTATCAAGTCATAGCCACTTCAGCCATCAATGATATCAACCTTCATTTGCCATATGCCATAGAATCTATAGATGATGCCACAACATTGGCTGGTATCATCATCAACAAATTAGGGAAAATACCCGCCATCAACGAAAAAATAAAGATAGGAGAATACGAAATGACGGTGCTTAAAAAAATGAGAAATACCATAAGCATTGTCCAACTAAAAACGAAATAGATTCAATCTAAATACATTAGTACTGGTACTTTATGCACCAAAACTATTGCATTGATATGGGATATGAACTGCTGGCACCTGTTTTTAGTTTGTAAAATATATAAAGGTTAAATAAAAAAACCCTTAAAATCATGAGACAATAAGGGTTTTGTACCGAAGGCGGGACTCGAACCCGCACACTATTGCTAGCACTGGATTTTGAGTCCAGCGTGTCTACCAATTCCACCACTTCGGCAACGGATAAAGTTTAGCTTAATCGCATTCTTTCTAATGGTGCGCAAATGTAGCAACATTTTCGCGAATACGCAAAAGATATTTTGATTTTAAATAATTATCTTTTATCTCTTTTACTACTGAAAGTCGATGGAGGTCAATTTCAAACTGCTCTGCTAGTCTATCCATATCATGTTGTAAGTTTTCTTCCATAAGGGATATTTGTGCCATGATCTTTTTGTATTGCGATGCATCAAAATCCATTTGTAAGTCCATGATCGACTCGTTGATATCCATCATCTCCATCAAGAATGCCTGGGGCATAGATTGATTATCCTCTTCTGACAACAAGCCATACAGTCCTATGATATATTTTGTCCTCAAGTGTGTATCCGAAAGCGTAGCATAAGCTTTATTGATCCACCCTGTCATAGCCAGGGCATCTTGTTGTGCTTGATCCTCTTTCATAGCAACGTAGTCGGGATGATACTTCCGACTCAAAGCAAAATATTTTTTTTTGAGCGATGTTAGATCGGGTCTGAAGCTAACAGGTATGTCAAATAGTTCGAAATAATTATGATCTGCCATATACATTAAAACCATCTGGATATATCCAATCCCATAGCAAATATCATCAGACATATCAAGACGATGAAGCCCACATAATTGACTACTTCCATAAACTTATCACTCGGCACTTTGCCAGTGATCACTTCCCAAATGAGGAATACGACATACCCTCCATCCAAGGCTGGGATAGGGAGCAAATTGAAGAATGCAAGCAAAATGGATAAACTGGCCGTAATATTCCAGAAGACTCTCCAATCCCAACCAGTATCAAACATACTTGCTATAGAAAACACACTTCCGAGTGAATCTTTGGCTTTGATTTTGCCGGAAAATATCTGACCAAAAGCTTTGAGTTGATCTCCCAAAAAGTTAACCGCCATATTGCTTCCTTTTGCAAATGACGGGAAAAATCCAAATTTTTCTACAGATAGGGGTAGTTGTTCCATATAAATACCTATGGTACCCTTATCTGATATCTGCACTTCTTTAGTAATCGTATCACTGCCGTTTACTATTAAAAATTGTGCTTTCTTTCCTTTATATTTTTGCAAAGTGCTTCTAAATTCGTGCTGGTAAGTGGTGTTTTCCTGATTTACGCTGACGATATGATCCCCTATATTGATGCCTGCTTTTGCAGCTGATCCAGTACTATCTACTTCCATGACATTCATTGGGATTCTTGGATTAAATAATATCTGGCCTTTATTTTCATATTTGGTCAATTTGGAGACAAAGTCTTCCGGTACTTCCAGATTTATGCGCTGACCATCTCGCTCAATACTGATTGATTTTGCTTCATTAATGATGATTTCTTTACTGACCAAACCAGCACTAAACTTTTTCATGACTTGATCTCCTACTGCCAATACTTTGTCGCCATCCTTTAGACCCAGTTGCATGCCTAGACTGTCCGCCACCAATCCATATTTGGCATCTTCCACCTTCACATAGCTTTCACCCCAATAGAAGACCATCATAGAAAATATAAAAATACCCAAAATAAAATTGACTGTGACGCCACCAATCATGATGATCAACCGCTGCCAGGCTTTTTTGGATCGAAACTCCCAAGGTTGAGGTGGCAACTTCATTTGCTCTTTGTCCATACTCTCGTCTATCATACCAGATATTTTTACATATCCTCCAAATGGAATCCAGCCAATGCCCCACTCAGTGTCTCCGATTTTCTTTTTAAAAAGTGAAAAATATGGATCAAAGAATAAATAAAACTTTTCGACTCTTGTTTTAAACCAGATGGCAGGTAAGTAGTGACCTAATTCGTGTAGTACTACCAGGATGGAAAGACTTAATATAAGTTGTAATGCTAAGATGATGATATCCATTATTGGAATTTTATTTCAAAAGATTAAATTAATAATATAGCTAAACGAATAATATTTCGATTATGTTGGAAGATTAGGGCTGCAAATTTAGATGAATAATTAAATCTCTCCTCATACTTTACAAAATAATCCATAGTTTTATGCTAAAATTCTGACCAATGATCCTTCTTTACTCGACCAACATCGAAAACAATTTCCTCACCATCACGGATGACGAACATGTCCACTGTGTAAAAGTCCTTAGAATTAAAGTCGGTGACAAAATTTTTGCCACGGATGGCCATGGTAATAAATATGAATGCGAGATACTATCCATATCTAAAGCGGAAACCCGATGTGTGATCATTTCTACAACCTCGACACCTATGCCAGAATCAAAAAATTGTATAGCCATCGCCCCTACCAAAAACAGTAGTCGTATCGAATGGTTTGTAGAGAAAGCGGTAGAAATCGGTGTCCACGAAATCATTATATTGACTACCCAACGTACTGAACGTAAGAGTGTCAACATGTTAAGATTGGAAAAAATCATCATTTCAGCAATGAAACAATCCCTTCATACCTACCTGCCCAAGCTGTCCGCATATAAAGACATTGAGTCGATGTATAATGTTATTGGAAATAATTATGATAAAAAATTTATTGCGTGGTGCAATGGGCCATCAGATACGCTCACCCACATCGACACCTCACATACAAACAACTTATTGCTCATCGGACCAGAAGGAGATTTTACCAATGATGAGGTCAGCGCCTGCCTGAAATATGGATTCCGTTCTGTGGCTTTGGGTGACTCAAGACTACGAACTGAGACCGCTGGATTGGTAGGATTGATGATGCTGCGGCTTTCTTGTTAAACTTTGTTAATATTTGGCTTATGATCCATTGACAATCAATAGAATGTAAAAATTGATTGTAATTTTGTTGAATCCATAAGTAAATTTCTTTCAATGAATCGCTTTATTACGGTTATATGTACTCTGTTTTGGGGGAGCCTTGTCATTACATCATGCAACAATAAAGGCAATACCTATGCTCCTACTACTACTATCATAGATGGAAATATCACTTCGACGGACGCACCTTCTATATCCCTTATTGGCAATGAAGAGTATAAAGGTACCATCGATCCCACTGGAAAATTTTTCATTCAAGCGGAGTTGGAGTCAGCAGGTATCTATACAATATCCTTTGGCTATGAGTCTATCAATGTGTTTGTCATACCTGGTGATCGGATAAGCTTGACGGGCGATGCCCGAAGTCTCAAATATGCCGCTACATTTAAAGGTAGTCACGCCATCGAAAACAATTATTTGGTGAGCTACGAAAATCTAAAAAATTCTACTCAAGATAAAAGTTTTGAATCATTTTTCAGCCAACCAGAAAGTTCCTTTACTGAGGCTGTGGAGAAAAGAGTACAATACATCACCGCCGAACAACAAGATTACCAAAAGAAAAACGGAGTTTTTGATGCGATATTTGGAGAGTTAATCAATGATGAAATATCTTATGATGCTGCCATACTCAAAATGAACTACCCATACTATTTGAAATATATCTATCCGGATAGTACCATTTTATTGTCAGAGACCTATGATAGTTTTTTGCAAAACATCGATACCGACAATGAACAAAACCTTTGGGTACCATCATACAAGATATTTTTGCCTTTGTATTTGTCTTACAAATCACAAAATGATTCCACCAAAGGTGAATTGCCCAGTGCACAACTAAGAATGAAAAACATAGCTGTATTATTCAGATCTGTAAAAGTAAAAGACCTGCTTTATTTCAATCTCATGAAAGAAACGCTGGAGATGTCTATCGATGATGCATCACTCATCATTGATGATTTCAATAGGTTGGAGAAAAATAAAAATTATCTTACTGCCATCAATGGCGAATATGAGCAATGGAAGCATTTAGCCAAAGGCCAGCCTGCCCCTCCATGGGAATATAATAACCTGAATGGCCAGAGAATAAGCTTAGAAAGTTTGAAAGGTAAGGTCGTTTTTATAGATGTTTGGGCAACCTGGTGTATGCCATGTTTGCAGGAATTACCTTATTTAGAGCAAACACAGGGGTCATTTTCAAAAAATAGTGATATTGTTTTCGTTAGTATTTCTATCGATCAGGATAAGGATGCCTGGCAAAAAATGGTCAGACAGAAAAAACTTAAAGGTGTCCAGTTGATTGCAGACAATGCATGGGGCTCGAGTATCATATCCCACTACAAGATCAGCGGCATACCGAGATTTATCATCATAGGTAAAAATGGAAATATCATCAGCGCCAACGCCGTCAGACCATCTTCCAAAGAACTAAAAACTATATTGGATAATGCTTTGAATGTTTAATAGTCTTATGTTGAATGTTGAATGTTGAATGTTTTTGTTTTGAATGAGCTAATCCCGATAGCTATCGGGAAAAGTCTTATGTTGAATTAAAAGTGTGTTGCTTTGACCTGAACTTAAATTGTTACAATAAATTCACGAGAACATTAAGTCTGTAACACCCCTGGATTAAATTTTTCTACAATACCATGATTGGACATTTCGATACCGATAGAAATGACTTCTCTTGTCTTACGTGGGTCTATGATGGCATCTACCCATAATCTTGCTGCTGCATATACTGCTTGGGTCTGATGATCATACCGCGCTTTCATCTCATCAAAAAGCTTTTGTTCGGTCTCCGGG
>JBATLS010000475.1:0-1689 GCA_049289435.1 Saprospiraceae bacterium
GTCTTCTATCTCCAGATTGACACGAGGACTCATGATAAATCCTTCTATCAAGCTGCAAGCAATGCCAAAGACCAAATATGTATAAAAACCACTCCACAAAGTGATAACTAATGGGTATTTTAGTTTATCCTGATATTTGTCAAAATAGAAACTCAGCACATAGATGATACTACCAAATATCCACAAGTTGATCATCAGATGCGCCAGACTCTGAGAGATGATTGAATTTTCGTTCAGCGACCAAAACATGGATGTGCTTCCGAACAACACTTCAAAAGGTTGAAAATAATGCAATCCTTTAAAACCTACTAATGTTAACAGCCAGCCAGTCAAGATAGGCCAGAGAGACTTTTGGTGTGCTAATCGGTCCCTGAATTTGCCTGCCAAATAAAAAGTCATGACGACCATTGCCAAAAATAGCAGCGTCCATGCTAAAAATTCCAGCCATGGACTTTGGTTACTGTCTTTTCTTTTTACTTTGAATGTAGATTGACCTACGGCCATCGAAAAAGAAGAAGAGGCGGATTTGTGAGACTCGATTTGGATCGCACTTTGGGACCTTGATTTATTGATGATCGGAATATCTATACTTAACAGTGCGGATGAGAAGCTGTCTGAATACTTATATACAGGGACGATGTCTTCTATACCTGATTTGGAGGCGGATACGTTTTCATTCCAATAGATGATGGAGTCATGTCTGCTGACCTCGATGCTTAGCAATGATGCGTCCAGCGATGAGAGGATAGTACGGTCATCATCACTATTGAAATATTTGAGTAAGGTGACAGAATCTTCAGACAATTGGGCAGAAAGAGCGGATTGCCATTTTTGTATTGGCTCGCTGATGTCCACCTTTGCATTGCTGGTATAGAGTATCGTAGTAGCGGCGACAATTAAAATGACGATCAAAGACCAAAATTTCATTCAGTTGTATTTACTTAGAAACCTGAAAGTCATTTACAACTTTTACTTTGTCCAAAATATATGAAGCCTGTGTACATAATGCCAAATATATCATGCAATTTAAAAACTGTAAATAACGATAAAATGAACCCCAAAGATAATATAAAATTGAAAAACAGACCAATAAACATTAATTATTTATTTAATGTATATGTGAAGGTACAATGGGTGACGTATCATAGTAAAAAAATATTGCTTATCTTTGCTCAAGATATACTGCTCTGTCGCTTTGTGGTCATACACAAAGAGGAAAGTCCGGACAACGTAGAGTACCGCACCATCTAACGGATGGGATCATGCGAAGGCATGGTACAGCATAGTATCACAGAAAATAACCGCCAGGACTTCGGTCGTGGTAAGGGTGAAAATGAGAGGTAAGAGCTCTCGTGTCGTTGCAGCAATGTAGGGACAGGATAAACCTTGCGGGTTGAAATGCCATGTACATCCGTATTCTCTCAGGAGGAAGAATTGACTCGATTTTATGGTCGCAAGATCTATGCGGAGGGGTAGGCAGCTTAGATAAATGACAGAGCAGGTGCGCAAGCACTGGACAGAATCCGGCTTATAGGTATATCTACTTTTCATACACCCTTGGCGAGGCCGGAGGGTGTATGTTTTTTATATTAGGTTTGTAGCCCCAACTGGTCAAAATTAAAATAAATATTATATGATATTTAATTGTTGTGTTGACTGTAGAGACGCAATGCATTGCCTCTCTACAGT
>JBATLS010000476.1:0-3047 GCA_049289435.1 Saprospiraceae bacterium
CAGCAGGCTCAAGTTCAGCCTGCAATTTTCGGAGTTCTTTCAGGGTTTTCATTTGTTCGTGCGTTGGCTTTGTGTTGAGCACATTCTCTAGTGTGTCGGCTCTTGTGGGTCGGCGTATTGGCATTACCCCTAACGTTTTGGCGCTTGGCGCAGTGGCGGATTTCGGAGCACTAAACTGTAAATACAACACAAAAGTTGATGCGAGGTAGAATGTTGAATTAACCACTGAACCCGCCATTGAGCCAAACGCCTGTTAGCAGCATACCCTTCTTCGTTGTCTTGATGTTTTGATGTCACGTTAAAAAGAATCCACAAATAATTCCACCAATTAGTCCAAGTCCGAGTATAGGTTTATACTGCTTTGTAATTATTGCGTCTGGTAAACTTAAAATAAACCCTACAAGCCCGCCTTTAAGCCATCCAAGCATAGGAAGTTCCATATTGAAGATGATAAATCCAATTGCGAATCTGCTGATAAATGAAGCTGTGATTGCTCTTGTTTTATCTTCAAATTTCATAAAGAACATTGGAATGATTGACACTATTCCGAAAATTGTTCCTGCAATAAATCCTTTGATAATATTGTCCATTTGTCTACTTTTTAAGGTCGTATGCTGCCTTTAACCAAGTTAATAATTCTTTGTTAACGTCTTTGGGGTTTGTCAATTTGATTGTGTGGTGAAAACGATTTACTGAGGCTTGTTCTACCTTTGATACTCTGTCGCTTGTCAGTTTGTAGTTTAAGTGAACTTCAAGGTTAATGTAGTCCTTACGGGTATATACACCTGCAAAGCCGAATCTATTCCCGAGATGAATACTTGTCTTTTTAGGTTCAATTTTTAGTTGTCCGAATTTTTGAAGGTCAGTAATAAGCTTTTCGTAAATGTCAGTTACGATTTGTTCTTTGTCTTTTAAATGGTCAAGTTCTGAATATTCCATTGTCTTTGTCAGTTTATTGGTATTTGCAATGTCGTCAGTTAGGGTTGCTGCTAACGGTTTGGCACTTTGCGATCGTATCGGCGATTAGCCGATATGTCGTCAAAATGCCTGTTATCAACTGCCTTTTATTCATTTTAAAATTATAATTATATGAAAGAGTTTGAAGTTTTGTTTACCGTCTTAAATAAAAAATATAAAACAACGGTTTTGGCAAAAACAAATTTAGAAGCAGAAACCAAAGTTAAAGAATTTATTTTATCAAAATATCTCACAATTTCTATTGATTATAAAAAATCAGAATGGAACGATTTGGTTGATGACATGGATGGAATGATTGAAAGATTGTCAAGAAAGTGATTGAATTATGACTTTACCAATAAAAATGATACTTTCCTTAGTGAACTCTACCAATATTGCCTTACCTACTTCTAAGTTGAATTTATTTGATTTGGCAATTATTTTTTTAATTTTTACTATAACTTCATTTTTTGTAGATTTGGATAGTGTTTTTTTTGCTGATTCGATATCGTTAATTATTTCAGCCGCAATATTTCTATTTTCTTCATCCGTGTTTGATTCTATTAATTTAATTGAATTATTTAAAATTGCATTTATGTGTTCTTGTTGTTCGGGTTTAAATGGTGCTGTTTCTGCATCTTCATCTACAATTCTAATATATGTTTCAAGGTCATCAAAATATTTTTGTGTTATCGTGTCGTCAAAAATAATGCTTTCCTTATTGTATCCATTTAAAATATTAATCCACGTCTGGAAGTTTTTTTCAATCGTACTTAATAGGGCTGTATGTCTTTGTGTTGAAAAGTTATTAAAATTGCATGGCATGAAACTGATAGTGTATGAAGTTTCCCCGCCTTTTTGTGAGTTTATAGATTCTATCATGAAAAAAAAATTAGAATCTTCATCATATTTTTCTTTAAAAACAACAACTGAATTTTCCTTGAATGTTGCTTTAATTAAGTTGGGATTGTCTGACAAAGTTTTATCGACAATTTCTCTTATGGCAAATGGAATTTGTTTTTTCATTGTTATGTTCTATTTGGTTGTTGATAACGGCTGGGCTATGTGACGTGCCGTCCCGATAGGGCGGTATGTTCATCATAGCCTGTGTTATCTCCAGTTATTATTACCTATTTTGATATTTTTGCTCAATCATTTTCCATTTATTTGATATTCCACTAAATTTATTATTTGCAATTAATTTACTTTCAAATACTTTGTCTCCTTTTATTAGCGTATAAATGTTTTCCTTTACTTTAAATTTTAATAGCTTATTAGAATTCTTAATTTCAATTAAAATCGGGAAGCAATCTTTTTTTATTAAACTATCAATTTTTAATAATATTGTACTATCTAGTTGTGTATTTGTCAAATTTTTAATGATTTTTTTTTGAGGTTTTATTTCAAAGATTGAAAAACCTGGATCATTTGATGTTCTGAATTCGTAAGCAATTTCTTTGGCAGTATTGGGTATTCTTAGAATATTAACTCTTGTTTCATCAAAATGGCTAAGGTTATTTTCAATAAAATTTGCACTTTTCTCAAGATAGTGAATTTGAGATTCTTTTTGGTTACAAGCGATTAAAGCGACTATTGATAAGAAAATAATTTGTAGCTTCATCTTTTAAATACATTTTGTTTGCCACCATAAATAGTAGACCAATTATGAATTTTCGCAAATTGTCTTCCTAGTTTAATAGAATATTGATCGTCAGCATTATCTAAGCCGCCAGTGCCAAACTCACCGAAAATATTCTGACAATGAGCTCCAGCTAAAGCCATCCACTGTGGCACTCCCATAACATAAGTCGCAGCACCCCATAAAAAATTCCCCATATTTCTAAAATTATGACCCACGACATTAACATTGTCTTGAGTTATCAATAAAAAATTCTCTCTATCTAAGAAGAAATTTTTTGTAGAGTAATCAAATGGGGCACTTGGACCACCGCTTTCCCAAAGTAAAGACCATGGTGCAAAAATATGCACATCAAATGCTCCTGCCTTTGGCTTACTATTTTGATCAGGGATGTTTTCCGCTAGTTGGGCAAAAATTAAGTCTTTATTCATCATAAAGGCTTTGTTAATTA
>JBATLS010000477.1:0-18487 GCA_049289435.1 Saprospiraceae bacterium
CCCCCCTTAGCGTCCTTTGTGCAAACCTTAGTGCCCTTTGTGGTAAAAACCCCTTAGTGCCCTTTGTGCAAACCTTAGTGCCCTTTGTGGTAAAAAAACTCCTTAGCGTCCTTTGTGATAAACCTTAGTGCTCTTTGTGGTAAAAAACTCCTTAGTGCCCTTTGTGGTTAAGATATACTACTGATTTACATTACTTGTTCTCAGACATTATATTTTGAATGGATCACTCCACTTAGGGTCTGAGATCATCTCCTGATCTGTCAGCGTCTTCAGGAAGGCGACCAATGCTTTTTTGTCCAAAGAAGTCAGGTGCAATTGGACAACATTTCCTTTTTTGTCCATAAATTTTTCATCGAGGTCTTTGTGAGGTTTGATGCCTTCACTATAATGGTCAATGACGTCTTCCAATGTACTAAACCTTCCGTCATGCATATATGGCGCAGTGAGTTCGATGTTTCTAAGACCTGGGATCTTAAATTTTCCATCTCCCAAGCCTTGATCTTTATATACCAAATCAAGCCCAATATTGGTTGCCCCACGAAGATCCTGAGTACCGATCGAACTACCTCCATATGCATCAGTGGGACCATCGAGCGCACTCAAATTATTGCCCCCATGGCAGGAAGAGCATTTTGCCTTTTGACTATTGAACAGGTCTCTTCCCATTTTTTCGAGTGCTGTGTAGTCACTAAATCCATTTCTCATACCTATGTCAAACTTAGATCTATTGGAAGTAATAGACCCAACAAACTGCGAGATGGCTTTTGCTATTCTTTCTGCGGTGATATATTCGTCTCCATATACCTTCTTGAACAATGGCTTGTAATAATCAGTATCCTCCAGTTTTGCCACGAGCCTATCCAGATTTTCCATCCCCATCTCCACGTGATTTTGGATGGGTTGCAATGAAAGATCATGAATGGTCTTGGATCTGGAGTCCCAGAATAGGTTATTTTGCACGATAGGATTGACTATAGCCATACTATTCCTTGGAGTGACCCGTCCTTCAAAACCAGTACTAAATCTCTTGCCGTCTGCAAAGGCTTTATCTTGATGATGACATGACCCACATGCCACTGTATTATTAAGTGAAAGTTTTTTATCGTAAAAAAGCACTCTTCCCAAAGTAGCACCCCAAGGTGTGATATCTGTCGTTTGATTGTTGGAAAAAACAGGATTCCCATTGATAATTTCAAAATTATTTATAATCGACGAGGCAGGCTGAGTTCCCTCAGGTAGTGCTAATTGGTCATAAGCATAAGGCTGTGATGGAAGTACAGGTTTTACTTCTTCGCTGACCCGCTCGTACTTTTCTGTACAATAAGTCAATGAGACTAACACCACAAAAACAGATAAAAATATTTTCATTGTACAAACTTTATGATTTTAAAAAGAATAATCAAAAATAAGTCATTTTTAATTACAAAACAATATCTAAAGGCCATCTTAACATTAATACAATCGGACATTAACAAAAATGGCTACCGGAGGGTCAAAACGAATGAGTGGGCCTTCTCCATCAATCAAGATGCCAAACAATAATGAGGCTTCTGTAGATATAAAAATTCGTTTGGATGCGTGATACTCCAATCCATACAATTTTCTGATACCAATGGACGATCCTTCGGGGTCTGAGGCAGGATTGATAAATAATTCCCATCCACTGGTGTAGGTCCATTTTTTATTTTTTGAGATGGGTCTCCTTCTCTCAATCCCTATGCCTAAATAAATAAACTGACCCAAGTCAAAACTACTTTCATTCAAATTAGCTCCAAAACTGACTCTGAAGGCTCTTTTTGAATAATATCTTCTATAGATCAAACCAACGTTTCCCGCTTCATTTTGGCCAAGATTGAATGGTACCAACTTGGAGACCAGTGGAGTAAAATTGAGTGCCACTTCTTTGGTATTGCTCCAAAAGTAGGGGTCGTCTTCATACAATTCTTCTTCAGCATATATAGAATCCACCATCTCTATCGTATCGTACTGACCCGACAATCTTAACATTGACATCATCAAGATGACAAATAGACCTGCTATTTTGTGTCTTCTCATCAAAAAGAGATATTAAAAAATAACGATTGAGGCAATATCAGCTCAAATGATGCATTGGACTTGGTAGGCTCGTCTGATGATATGCTATTGAGTACTATATTTTCGGTCGTCCTGCTATAAAACCCGTAAAGCGTGGATTCGGTACTTATAAATATTCGGTCTGATATCTTGTATTCCAATCGCAACACTGGACCTAAACCACCGCCATATGTCTGACTATTGCTTGTAAATGACGTAAAGGTGGTGTCTTTAAAGTTGGTGATATCTGATTTTTCTTTACCCAAAGTACCCAATAAGTCTATTCCATATGAAAACAAAAAGTGTTTGGATAAAAGCAAGTGTTTCTCCAATCCAACTCTAAAATCCACCTGAGTCAACAATAGATTCCGGTCTATAAAAGTGTTGTCTATAAAATCGCTTTCACGCTTCTGAGAGTATTCCACATTGATCGCAGTGCGTAGGGAGAATTTTCCCAAATGTCTTCTGTAAGTAAGTCCATAAGGAGAGTTGGCATTGTTGGGGTTTAGGCTCAATACATTGCCTAGTACATTGGTAAAGTTGATCCCAATTTCATTTTTGAAAGGATAATACTCTGATAGGGTTTTTGTCTGATCTTGAGCAATAAGTGTCGCAGAGCAAAATATAAAAAACAAGTAGAGATTACGATGCAGCATTTTGGATAAATTAGGCTTACTGAAGATAACGGTAAATATCCTTGTTATGTTGCTTGATCTGGATAGCCTACACTGACACTTTTACCCAATTGATTCAAATAATCCCTCACCCCTGCATATGACACCGTCTTATCTATGAAATGGTCAACAGTATGATTGATTTCTTCATCTGTGGCTCCTAAGTGATTGAGGATATTCATTAGATGCATTTTCATATGTCCTTGCTGTATCCCAGTGGTGACCAATGATCGGATAGCTGCAAAATTTTGTGCCAGACCTACAGATGCTATGATACGCATGAGGGTCTCAGCAGATGGATTCCCCAGTATTTCTAGCGATTTCTTAGCCAGTGGGTGTAATGCTGTCAATCCTCCTACAGTACCTACAGCAAGTGGTACATCCATCCAAAATCTAAAAATGCCGTCTTCTATTTCGCAAAAGCTAAGACTTTTGTACTGTCCATCTCTGGCAGCATAAGTATGTCCGGCGGCTTCCGTAGCTCTAAAATCGTTGCCAGTAGCAAGTATTACCGCATCTATACCATTGAAGATACCTTTGTTGTGCGTAGTCGCACGATAGGGATCGATGTGCGCAATCCTCACCGCTGTACGAAATTTTTCAGCCAATTTTTCAGCCATCATCCCATTGGCAAATGTGCCTAATTCAGGTATCGGGCAAGAGACTTCTACCCTTACTACACAATCAGGAGTATAGTTGGAAAGTATGGCCATGATGATGTCTATATCTCGATCCTGATCCAATAAGCCTTCATGATCTATAAAATAGTCCTTGATGGTTTGGCCAAAATTCTCCAGCACTGAATTGATAAAATTGGCACCCATAGAGTTGCATGTGTCAAAATATGCCATGATCTGATAGAGACCTTTTTCTTGCTCATTAAAATCTATGAGCTCTATCTTTTTGATTCCCCCGCCTCTTTGATCCATGTTGGCCGTGATGTCAGAAGAATTGGCCAATAAGAGTGTTTTGATCTCATCAAACAACCCACGCATGATACTGGGCTCTCCTCCCCACTTGAAGTGTACTTGTCCCACTTTAGACATCCCAAGGATGGTTGTCTTGAAGCCACCTCTTAACGACCAATATTTGGCCGCAGATGATGCTGCAGCTACGACAGAACTCTCTTCTATGACCATCGGGACACAATAGTACTGACCATCTATCAAAAAATTTGGAGCAAGCCCAAACGGTAGTATAAAATTACTGACAGTATTTTCGCTAAACCCATCTATGATTTTTTGTTCCGATTCGATTTGGAGCCAATAAGCTTTTAGGACGTCTGCAAATTGATCATCTGATTGATCTGTGGTATGTTTCAACCACTCGATTTTTTGCTCTTTGCTAAGTTTTGAAAAACCTGATATAGGGGTAGAAGGCATATTGGAATGTTATACTACTTTAAGATATGCTTTGGCCAATGACAAACCATTTATTTGTTTACTAATGTGCTCTTGCAACACCTCATAAGAATTTTGAGCATGTTTTAAAAATCCGGAAGCCTGACCATATACCGCAGGCAATTTTATCTTCTCCATAAGATAATATCCATCTAAAAAATCGGATATACCACCTGAGATGATCACTTGTCTGCATAAAAGTTCATTTTGTGCTAAGGTATCGGTGATCGTATTGATCATCATGACCATAGATGCGGCACTATGACCTACTTGTGCCAATCTCGAATAGTCATCTGAGATAGATGATGCTGACCTCAATATCTCGAGCAGCGCGAAATTTGTACCACCACAGGCTGCAAAATCTAAGGCATCTATAGGCAATTTGAGTAAGGCTTCCACACTTGCAGGACCCATACCTTGACCCACTTCTTTTACTATGATACTTCCTATGTTTTCGTCCAATAATCTTTGGACCGTGATGATAGGGGCTACTTCAAATCTGTCACCTTCTGGTTGCAACCATTCCTGCAAGGGATTGACATGCACGATCAAGCCATTTGCATCCAGTTTTGACAATAAGTGTCTTATTTTTGACACTTCTTTGTTTTTTATCAGATGTTCTACTTGGGCGATTCCAAGATTGGCGTAGAGTGGCTGATCTCCTATCCATTTTCTCAACTGAAAATCAGCCAGATACTCGTCACTATACAATAATTGTCGACAAGATCCCAAGCCCATACCCAGTCCAAACTCTCCACACGCTTTGGCAAGATTTTGGTTGATAATAGCAGCCATAGATGTCCCTCCGGTCATACTAGACACCCAAATAGGTGCGTTGAATTTTTTGTTTAGAAACTGAATAGTGAGATTTTCTGAGTTGATTGGGTGAGCAGCCAATAGGGGTTCATACTCAAATCTGGTGTCTATATTGTGAGCTGGAACTTTAGATGTAAGTGCAAGTTTGATATGGTCTTTTTTGCGCTCGGCAGCATGGACATCTATAGATTGATTGGACATGAAGGTAAATTTAAAATTTAAGTATCAATGTGGTTAGTGTAAAATATGATTCATTGAACTCGCTCTAAAAGATTGTATTTTGAGATTGAAGCTTAGAAGTGATTTAATAATTTCCATTAACTTAACAACATTAATTAAAATAATATGTATTCAAAAAAAAAATTTGGCAAAAGTAATCAAAGTATGAATTATTATTGACATTTTTGCAAACAATACCAATCGCTTTAAGTTTTCGATATTCCCCCCATATCTTCAAATGCGGTGGTAATTTTCTTTAATAAATCTTTCACTTTAGCGTATGAAAAATAGGTTTTTCATCTTTTGTAGTCTTTTAGTTTGTGCCCGTATATTTGGCCAAACCACTCCATCTGTGGAGCATTTTAACAAAGGGGTGCAATACAGCAATTCAAAAAATTATGAACTGGCAGTGGCCTCATATTCATCTAGCATAGCTTTGGATGCTCTAAATTTGAGAGCAATGTACAATCGAGCCAATTGTTATTTGAGCTTGAAACAATACGACAAAGCACTGTCAGATTTTGACAAAGTCATAGCTATGGATCAGGATTTTGCCAAAGCATATCTGTATAAAGGCTATACCCAATTGCTCAAAGGGGAATATGGATCATCTATTTCCACTTTTACTAATGCGATAGGAAAAGATCCGGAACTGGCTAAAGCATATGGCTACAGAGGCACGGCCTATATGCGACTAGATGACGACAAAGCTGCGATCGATGACTTCAATATGAGCATTGCCAAGGGCGAACATACTTATGCTATGTTTTTAAACCGAGCCATTTGTAAATCAAATATCGACGACATCCAAGGTGCTCTCGCTGACTATAATGCTGCGGCAGATCTAAATCCTAATCAAGTAGCCCCTGCCATCGAAAAGTCAAAAATATTTCTCCAACTTTCTAAATGGAACGAAGCAATCTCGGAGATTACTTATGCATTAAAACAAAACCCATCAGATGCAGATCTGTATTATTATCGGGGATACGCCAAGCTTATGAAAGAAGATCTGTCGGGCTCTGTCAACGATTTCAATATTTGCCTACAGATCAACCCCCATCACGAAAACGCCTTAAAGAATAAAGCGATCACATCATTTAAAATTGGAAAATTTGATGAAGCGGCTGCAGACTATACCACACTACTCAAAAAAAATAGTAAAAGTGCAGAAATATATGCTCTCAGAGGCACGTGTCATCTGGAACTCAAAAATTACGACTTGGCTTTGGGTGACTTTTCTTCAGCCATCTCGTATAAAAAGGATTTTGCCGAAGCATATTTCAATCGAGCCAATACCTATACCAAGTTATTGGACATGAAAAAAGCTTGCTCAGATATAAAAGAATCCCTCCACTTGGGCTACGAACCCGCCAGATCCCATATCAATAGTCTATGTAAATAATGTGTAAGTGATATTTTAAGGTTGATTGGTTTCTAACAATTCGATGGTCAAATCCCACAAAAAGTCAAAAGGGATAATCTCTACCTGACTACTTTTTTCATCGGTCACAGGGTGGGCATTTATGAGTTTTTTTCTAAGATCTTTGGTATATCGTACTGTTCGGATAGGATTAAAGTCTGCTTTTGCCATCAGTATCAACATTTTGATAAAACAATTGGATCTGTAGGTATCATCATTTCTCAAATATCGGTAAGTATATTGAGTGAGGGCATCTATACGATCTATGATTTGACTATATTTTTTGTCCGATATCAAAAAAAGTATTTGTAGTATGATGATCGTAACATTTTGTCCTGATTTGTCTTTACCATGAAAGGGCATACTATTTAGAAATCTAGATAGTGAAAAAGGTTTTAGCTTCTCTTTAGGATGATCAGAGAGCTTGATGATATCTACTTTGATCAGAAAATGTATGTAGGCCTCTCTGATCTTCCACTGTTCGTGAAAATGTGTAAATTTTGACAGGTTTTTATTGTTGAGCACTACATAGCTTAGTGAATAGAGCTGGTCATATTTTTTTAATGAAACCAGATTCAGATAATATAGGCTGGTGGCAAAAAACCAGTTTCTGGTACCAACTGTCACCATTTCAATCACCTCCTCAAACCATTTGGATGCCTCTTGATAATTTTTGAGGTGAAAATTGGCTAAAGCGATATTGCGTTTGCTCTGATACTCGCCCAGTATCTCCCCATTGTCAAGATCCATTATTTCTTTCAAAGCCGCCTGTGCCACATCAAGGCCTTTTGTATAATCGCCAATAAACTCATAATAGAAATAGGATACATCATTGGTAAATACCACAACAGTATTGGAGGCATATTTTTGTTTTAGTTCATTCATTTTTATGACCATTTCCTCCATGGTTTTTATTTGGGCCGTACTAAATCCACCTTTTGAACGAATGTACATATTGGAAATCAATACATTGCAACTAAGTACATAATACTCGGCCTTGAGCACTTCCATATAAAATGAAATATTGTTTAGATGCTTTTGCATCTTCTTTTCATTCATCTCTACAAACCCAAAGTGGTTTGATAGTATTTGGTTTAAAGCCAATAGTTGAGAGGTAAAGTAATATTTTTCACAAATTTTGTTTAGCTTTTCAGCTAATAGGATTCCTTCCTTTCTATAAAAATTTTTAAATAGGGCAGTTACGATCACCATGTTTTTTTCAATAACTACACTCGCATTGACTCTGTTGTTTAGATTTACTTCTGATGAGCACAATAAAAGTATTTCGTTCATGAGTTTTTCTTCAACCCTGTACTTTAGTGATCGATATGCCCTAGTGATGTTGGGCTTTTTGTAGATCCTTTGACATACTTCTTTATCAGTGATATGATCGTTTTCTTTTAACAATGCTTCAAATGCTGCAATTTTATGGCTATATCGGTGGTCTTTTCTTTTATCTTTTAAGGATTCTTTCAGGCGAAATAGGGCAATCAATGTCTCCATCTAAATTTTTATTAGGTTGATTATCAATAGTTAATGTAAATTTATGGTAAAAAACAATCAATATTATATAAATCAAATGAGATAATAATGTTAATAGTTGATATATAGCTTATGTCTATATTTGTGATAGCAAATCAAAAAGTTGGTTTCGTATTATTACTATATAATTAAGTAAGGAGAATGATGATTTGTAGTGCAAATGTATGTATTTGACAAAATTTTACATAAATTTTATAATATTCGTAAGTTATTGCCTCATTCGTTTATCTAATATTTTATCGATTTTATATGTATTCAATATATTGATAATCAATGTATTAGGCTATAATTATTTGTCATTTTGTAAAATAAATCGTAAATTATTTAGTAGTTAAGTGTTAATAGTTGTTTTTTGAGTTAGCCATATATTTGTGTTATTAATTTTAACGAACACCACAAAAATTTAAAATCATGGAACTCTTAAACACACTTTTAGCAGTATTTGGAATCGTCGAAGATATTACCGATGGCTTCTAACTAAAATTCCAAAAAACCAAAAAAATATTATTATTCTCAACAGCGGGTGCGTATGGGGGATTTTGGATACCTGCTATGGTATTAATTTCCCCCTCTTTTAGGGTAAAAGTACCTTGATTTACCCCACATTGTATAGTTTTTAAGTTCAAGCGATGGCTGTCAATTTAGTTGATCTGACGGCCATCGCATTTTTTTTGCGTTTACTTTTCCTAAAGAGGTTCTAATACCCATTTGCCTATTTCTCAAATAGGCGAATAAAGGAATATACTATAAGGAACAAACCAATTGGTCAGGGAATGGATAATTGTAACAATGCAATGATTAGCTACCTTGCTATACAGAGCTTGGAAGCCTGCAAGTGGTGTACTCCACAAGTTTAAAAAATATTAAATCTGAGGCCACTCCCAAAAGGTAAAAATAAAAAATAAACCTTTGTGAACTTTGTGGTTTTCCTTAGTGAACTTTGTGGTTAAATCAATACTACTAAGTTTCAATACACGCAAGTGCTCGAAGCAGACGTGACATCAGACCAATGACCAAAATAATTACTGATTTTGTATATTTTCATGAAAAAGCACAACTATTTTTGTCTTTTTATTCGCCATATGATGATTAAAGTTTATTATTGTACATCCAATGTTATGAAATATTATCAAAGTCAACAAAATAAAGCATTCATTCTATGAAATGGCAAGGAAGAAGACAAAGTGACAATCTCGAAGACCGTAGAGGTATGGGCACCACTGGCAAAGTAGTGGCTGGTGGTGGCGCCTTGGGGTTGATATTTCTATTGGTTCAGTTATTTTTTGGGGGTGATAGTCAAGAGATTGCCCAAGCTTTGGAGAGTCAATTGCAGCAACAGACCACAAGCAGTCAGAGTGCAACACCTATCAGCGCAGAAGAAAAAAAAGTAGGTGAGTTTGTATCCACAGTACTTGCTGATACAGAAGATGTCTGGAATAAATTATTTCAAGCCAATGGTGCAAGATATCAAGAGCCCAAGCTGGTGTTATTTAAAGATGGTACTAATTCAGCATGTGGAGGAGCGTCAGCGAGCACTGGACCGTTTTATTGTCCGGCAGATCAAACAGTCTATATGGATATGTCATTTTTTCAGCAGTTGACCCAGAGATTTGGTGCCAAAGGTGGGGATTTTGCCATCGCTTATGTCATAGCACATGAGATAGGCCACCATGTCCAAAATCAGCAGGGGTTGTTAAATAAAGTACAAAGTCTTAGACAAAGGTTGTCAGAAAGAGAAAGCAACAAAGTGAATGTTGCGATGGAGCTTCAGGCAGACTTTTATGCTGGTGTTTGGGCTCATCATATCAATAAGTATCTGAATGATGGCGATGTAGAAGAAGCTATGAATGCGGCTGCCGCTGTAGGTGACGACAATATCCAGAAAAATATGGGCGGTAGGGTCGCTCCGGAAAGTTTTACCCACGGCACCTCAGAGCAAAGAGTCTATTGGTTTACCAGAGGATACAAATCAGGCGACATGAGACATGGAGACACTTTTGATGCTTTGCTGAAATAAACGCAGTAAGTTCATTTTGAATGTTTGTATGTTGAATGGGCTAATTCCGATAGCTATCGGGAAATCCCTAATCCCCTAAATAATGTTGAATGCTGAATGTTATTATGTTGAATGTTGAATGATTAATTCTTTAATGTGTTTATGTGATGATGTGTCTTCAACCATCAACCTATAACTTTTAATCTTCTACCTAATCCCTAACTCACAGTTTTTCCTTATAAAACAAAAAGCTTTCTTCTATTTCATTTTTATCCACTTGTATATCATAACAAGCCTGACCCACAGAGTCCAACAGTGCAAACCGGATACTCCCATTGACATTTTTTTTATCTCCCTTCATCAGGTCTATGATGTCTTCAGATGGTTTTACGTATTTTGGGTGATGACCGTATATATCCAGAATGGACTCCCTGATATCAAAGAGATCGCTCTCAGATATTTTGCCTATTCTGTATGAAAGGAAAGCTTCGCCTACCATTCCGATGGCTATCGCTTCACCATGCAAAAGTGGGGTACTGCTATCCATCCAATACGACTCTACAGCATGCCCGATCGTGTGTCCAAAATTGAGTATTTTCCGAAGACCTCTTTCATTGGGGTCTTGCTCAGTGACGTTTTTTTTGATGATGACTGATTCATATACCAATTGCTGAAAGTCAAGTCTTTGGATGTCTTTTTCTTTTGAAAGTTTTGTCCACGTCGATTTATTAGCAATGAGTCCGTGTTTCAGCAATTCTGCATATCCGCTTTTGACCTGATCAGCAGGCAATGTAGCCAAAAATTCTGTAAAAATAAACACGGCATTTGGGTCTTGTATGAGTCCAACCATATTCTTAAACCCCTTGAGATCTATCCCCAACTTGCCCCCTACAGATGCATCCACCTGACTAAGTAGTGTAGTAGGCATCTGAATAAACCTGATACCACGCATATAGGTAGCGGCACAAAAACCACCCATATCACCGATCACGCCACCGCCAAGATTGATGAGTAGCGAGTGTCGGTCAGCTCCGTATTGCAGCAATTTTGTCCAGATATGTTCGCAATGCTGTAGGTTTTTATTATGTTCTCCCGACGGTATCCGGATGATTTGTGCGGGAGGATCGAGGTGCTCAAGCAATCTATGTAAGCAGTATTTTTCAGTATTTTCATCCACCAACACAAAGACATTGGAAGGATTGATTTCTTTTATCGTCTTTTTGAAATACTTCCATTGGTCGATGTATATCGTATAGTTTTTGCAAATGATATTTTCCATATTCAATGTGAAAATTTTGATAACAAAAAAGAATCTGACACCACCATCTTATTATGAATGATCAATGCCCAAATTTATAAATAGGCATGGCGCAATTCATTCGCTCCTTATTCAATGTTGCGTTTACAGATTTTATATTTCTGATCATGTATTTGGGGGATGTGATGTAGTATCTGCATACACACGTCGATAGTAAAAGTATAATGTCAAATATCTGCATGGTCTTAGATTTGCTGGTGATGAATGACTTCAAAGATATTTAGGTATAATTTTTAATCAATGCCACAGGTTTGAGCTTTTTTACTTGTTTTCTACACCAATAGTCACTCCAACTTGTATCACATCTTTCAGACGCAAATTAAATAAAAAGTTTCAATAAACTGCAAATTATATTACAAAAATTTACATGTGAGCGCAAAAGTAGATCATTATATTCATAAATACGGTAGTTTTTGCCTATAAAAGTTTGATCCCACCTTATGACACCAAAAATTAGATATCAAACTCTTGCAAAGAATATGCTCTCGGACGATCGCTAAATAAGAGTTTAGTTTTTGCCCAGGTAGCCCTGAAAAGTTCAGATTGTCTATAATTTTCTAAAGCTTCCGGAGACGCCCACTCACTCACGGTATAAAAAATATGAGCATGATCTGCATCCTTCATCAGCGAGAGATGTATGCATCCCGCAAATGTAGAAATATAAGGACTCGACTCTCTGTATATGTCCAAAAACTCAATGACATGATCATCTGCAAAAGTTAACCTTACGATGCGTCTGATTCTGGTCATTCGTAAAAATTGATTTGTATCATTTCGTTTTTATTCAGATTGAGCATGGCGCAGGCGCGATCCATATTTAAAGCTATCTCCAGATATCCGGCAGAATTAAAAAAAGCCACTGGGTCACCTATCTGCACATCTCCATAGTCCTTACTTATAAAGGTAATAGGATCATTAGGCTTGTAGTACAGTTCAAATTTTCGATTGTTTCTTACCTTTTCGAACATTTCTCGACGTATGTTGACTACTACATTTTGGAAGTGATCTATATGAACCACCGTAGCCCGGATCTGATGTCCTGTGACCACTGGCTGGATGGCCAGTTTTGTATTGAAAATTGTCGTAGCGTCTCCGATATCTTCGATAGGAAGTCCGTGACCGATGTATGCTGCAGCGTGCGAAAATATGGCATTTACATTGACAGAGCGAGATTCAGGAGGTTGGATGGTATAAATTTTTGATGCGTCCAAATCATCAAAAACTAAGCTAAAAATACCATTATTAGGACCTATGAAATAATGATCCTGGTGTTTGAAACAAATGAATTCGCTCTTTCGACTATAATTGCAATTGACAGCTACGATGTGTACACTCTCTTTTGGAAAAGATGGAAGCGAATTATTTAAATAAAAAGCAGCCTGCACGATATCAAAATGATCGATATGATGGCTGATATCGATGATCGAAAAATCGCTTTTGTTGGACAGAATTGAAGCTTTCAATTCTGCAACATAATAATCTTTAGAACCATAATCTGTGGTCAAAGAAACAATTTGCATTAAAATCTCGTTAATTTTGCAAAAAATAATAGTCAATCACTATCAGAAATTCAAATAATATTCAATATTTGTGTGCAAAGATGGATAAATTATCATTTATATTATAATTTTTTGAAATATATAAATTTTAGTAAATTGATTTGTTGACTTTATTTTTTACTCTGCATTTATCAAAATTCTATCTATTTTGGTCTCTATTACGACGGAGCACCATGTTGACTTAAAATGATTTTAAATACTAAAACTAACATAACATATTGAGTGAATTAATCCTAACCATAGATGGAATCGACCCGTTGGAGTTGTATGGTGAAAATAATACTAAGTTAAACCTGATCAAAAAAGCTTACCCTGATGTGCAAATCACTTCCCGAGGCAATCAGGTAAAATTAAAAGGAGAAAAAAAAGGTACCGAAATGGTGAAATCTAAGCTGGAAATCATGGTGAAAATGATTCAGGGAAGGCATGATTTTTCTCATCAGGTGATCGAAGACTTACTACAGAGCGACCATGCTGCAGACAACAAAATCAGTCAACATGCATCAGGAGGAGTCATCGTATATGGTAAAAATGGCTCACCTATAAAAGCCAAAACCAAAAATCAAAAGTTATTGGTAGAGTGTAGCGAAAACAATGACATAGTATTTGCAGTGGGTCCCGCAGGTACTGGTAAGACCTACACGGCAGTAGCTTTGGCCATCAGAGCTCTAAAGTCAAAACTCGTCAAAAAAATTATCCTTACCCGGCCAGCAGTTGAAGCCGGAGAGCATTTGGGGTTTTTGCCAGGGGATATGAAAGAGAAAGTAGATCCTTATCTCAGACCATTGTATGACGCACTGGATGATATGATACCTGCTGAAAAGCTAAATTTTTTCATTACCAACAGAGTCATCGAAGTTGCGCCTTTAGCCTTTATGAGAGGACGTACTTTGGATCATGCTTTCATCATACTCGACGAAGCCCAAAACTGTACTACGACCCAGCTCAAAATGTTTTTGACTCGGATAGGTCCAAGTGCCAAAGCCATCATCACCGGGGATTTGTCTCAAATCGACCTTCCCGGACATCAGAAATCAGGCCTAAGGAAAGCACTGAATATTCTGGAAGGCATAGACGGGATCGGGCAGTTATTTCTTACCTCAGAGGATGTAGTAAGACATCGTCTGGTCAAAGAAATCATCAGGTCATATGACAAAGCCGATGAAGAAGATGAAGCTGAAAAACTTATGGCTCGGGAAGCAAAAGATGCATCGAGAGCTGCTGCAACAGATCATAACCAACCTTCACATAATCATTAACAAAAAATCATGACATCTAAAATAACCTATCTTGGAGATCTTCGGACTGAGTGTATCCACATCAGATCTGGGCAAATCATCATCACCGATGCTCCACTTGACAATAATGGTAAAGGGGAAGCATTCTCTCCAACTGACCTAACGGCTACATCACTGGGCACGTGCATGGTCACCATCATGGGCATCGCTGCGCGCAATCATGAAATAGATATGGATGGTGCAACCCTCGAAATCACAAAACATATGGCCTCAGACCCAAGAAGAATATCTGGAATAGATGTCAAAGTCAAATTGCCGTCAGATCACTATACCAAAAAAGAACAAAAGATACTGGAAAAAGCAGCACTGACCTGTCCAGTAGCCTTAAGTCTCCATCCAGACATCAATCAAAATATTGTCTTTATCTGGGGAGAATAAACCGCACATCATCATGAAATCTATACAAATATCACATCCAAATGGAATCCTGGATGGCGAAATCAAGTTGAGTGGCTCCAAAAGTATATCCAATAGAGCATTATTAATAAGAGCACTGTGCAATGGTAGTTTCCCAATTCATAACTTATCAGATAGTGATGATACAGTGACCTTAGAAAATCTGCTGATGTCAAGGGCAGACGTGCTTGATGCCCATCATGCTGGCACCACGTTTAGGTTTCTAACTGCTTATTTGTCACTCAAAGATGGAGATCAGGTATTGACAGGGTCTGACAGGATGAAGCAAAGACCCATCAAAGCATTGGTGGATGCGCTCAATTATTTGGGGGCCAACATTACTTACTTAGAAAACGAAGGATATCCACCCTTAAAAATTTCAACTCCAAGATCATCATGGAAATCAGAGATATCATTGCCTGCGGATATCAGCTCTCAGTATATTTCTGCATTGCTGATGATAGCACCATCCTTACCAGATGGTTTGATCTTACATCTCCAAGGTGAGATCGTCTCGAGACCTTATATTGAGATGACTTTAGATATTATGTCCTATTTTGGAATCAAATCTGACTGGGAGGGCAGTACGATCAATATCAGCCATCAAGCATATACGCCCAGAGCATTTTTTGTAGAGGCAGATTGGTCTGCAGCATCCTATTATTACACCATGGCTGGTCTGAGCACACAAGCTGATATCCGATTGATAGGACTACATGCGGATAGCCTTCAGGGAGATGCCGATATAGTCAACATGTCTCAAAAATTTGGTATAGAGACTACCTATGGAGATCATCAAATACGAATCATCAAAAAAGAAAATGCCATCGCTCCATCCGTGTTTGAATATGATTTTATCAAAGTACCGGATATCGCTCAGAGTATATCTGTGCTATGTAGCGGTCTGGGCATCAATGGCCTTTTTACTGGTTTGCAAACTCTTAGGATCAAAGAGACAGATCGCATATCTGCACTACAGACCGAACATCAAAAAATGAATGTTTTTATCAGTAAGCTGCCACAAAAATTTTCAAAAAAATCAAGCATTGAATACTATATGCAAGAGGGTCGTGCTGAAGTTATTGTTGAAAAAGCTCCGTCCATAGATACATATCATGACCATCGCATGGCCATGGCTTTTGCACCTTTAGGTTTGGTCTTCCCCATTTGTATCAACGATCCAGAAGTAGTTTCTAAATCATATCCAGGGTATTGGCGTGATCTGATATCTTTGGGTTTTGAGATATCTGAGGTGTAAACAAACTTATAAACCTGCAAATAAGGGGTGGTTCCATAGTAATATTTATCCGCAAAGTGTTATATTTGACCTATCAATGAAACAAACATGTACGATATTATACTCGCATTTATTACTTCATTTGCACTTACTTATCTGGCCATACCATCCATTATAAATCTTGCAATCAAGAAAAACCTGATGGATGAGCCGGATGAAAGAAGGTCGCACCACGTCAGTACCCCATCTCTGGGCGGTATAGGTATTTTTGCAGGTACATTATTTTCTATCATCATGTGGACTCCTTTTTATTTTTTTGGTGAATTACAATATATCTTGTGTGCATTTATCATCATATTTCTGATCGGTGCCAAAGATGACATAGATCCGATATCCCCCTCCAAAAAGTTTTTAGGCCAATTATTTGCGGCTGGCATATTGGTATTCAGAGCCAAGATCAGATTGACAAGTTTGTACGGGTTTTTTGGTATCTATGAGATTCCAGAGTTTGCTAGTATATTGCTGTCTGTGTTTACTATTATCGTGATTATCAATGCATTTAATCTTATAGATGGTATCAATGGCTTATCCGGGAGTCTTGGATTGTTGATTACCTGTGTATTGGGGTCATGGTTTTACTTAATTGGTAGCATAGAGATTGCAATAGTGGCGTTTTCGTTGGGCGGAGCATTGGTCGCTTTTTTGAAGTACAATATCACTCCTGCACAGATATTTATGGGAGACACGGGAGCATTATTATTGGGATTGGTGTGTTCTATCCTGGCCATAAAGTTTATAGAACTGCACAATGAAATACCCAATTCACCCTATACTTTCAGTTCTGCCCCATCGGTAGCAATTGCAATATTGATCTTACCTTTATTTGATACGCTGAGGGTTTTTGCGGTGCGGGTATTGAAAGGTAAGTCACCATTCAATCCTGACAGACAACACATTCATCATATACTTATTGACCTGGGCTTTACGCATATGCAAGCTACTGGGATATTATTTCTCACCAATATTCTTTTTATCATTTTAGCTGTGATGCTTCAGGATGTTGGCAATCTTTTTTTGCTCCTGATTATACTGGCACTTGCTCTGGTCATGTCATATTTTGCATCTGAAATGGCACAAAAGAGAAAGGCTAAATTGGAGTAAGACAATTATTGTCAAAAGAAATTATATGGATAAAAAATGTAATAAATTAAATATGAGTCCGCTCCGAAAAAGCAAAATTAAAGAAGTGTCACAAAGTCTCTTAAATGTCAAAGGTTTACAAAAGATTGAATATCAATTATTTAAAATTAATCATTTTTTTTAAGTTTAGAAAATAATGGGCGCATCCCAAAATAATAAATAGTCATCAATGGCTTGGATATATGTCTTCATAGGTGGTGGTACAGGGAGTATCTTGAGATATATCCTTGCTCAACGATACAATAGTGTGGGACAGGAATTGGTCACCTTTCCATTGGGAACGTTTTTGGCCAATATCATTAGTTGTTTTATACTGGGTATTCTGATACAAAAACAAATCGCAGATCACATAGATGAAAACTACCGACTCCTACTGGCTATTGGGTTTTGTGGTGGCTTTAGTACCTTTTCTACCTTTGGATACGAATTGTATATGTACATGCAAAAAGGGCAATTGTACGCAGGTACAGGATATGTGCTGTTAAGTATCATAGGGGGCATCATTGTCATAATATTAGGCATCAAATTGCACAGTTGGTTATATTGAAACCGAAAGATATTTTTTTATAACAAAGAACCAGTAGAGATATCAACTACCTTTTCAATTTGTCCCTGGGTCCATATTCAGTGGTTTACGAGGCAGTTTTTCGTCCCTTTGAGCCGTCTGCCACACCATGCTTGCTACGATGGTAGCCGCTTGCTTCAGGTCGTCTGCCACCAAGTGATCCCAGTTGTCCATATTGGAGTGATGAGTCCTGTTGAAATAAGACATAGGCTCCTGAATAAACTGAAATCCGGGTATTCCGACACCATCAAAAGCTAAGTGATCCGTTCCACCAGTATTGTCAAGAGTGATGGTATTGGCACCCAAATCTTTGAATGGCTCAAAAAACTTTCTAAAGATGGGGCCGACTTCTTCATTTCCCTGCAAGTATATGCCTCTGATCTTGCCAGTACCATTGTCCAGATTGTAATAAGCGGATATTTTTTCCTGCTCTGGCAAAAGTCTCTTAGGTATCCATCCTCCCGGCTCTGTCTCTGCAAAATGCTTTCGGACATAGTTGATGGAGCCGAACAACCCTTGTTCTTCTCCAGACCAAAGTGCCAGCCGTAATGTACGTCTTGGCTGAACCCCAGTTTGTTTGATATACTCCAGAAGAATTCTGGCTGCTTCCATCATGACAGCTGATCCTGCACCATTGTCTGTAGCTCCCGTACCAGTATGCCAGCTATCAAAGTGCGCTCCAAACATCACTACTTCATCCTTCAAATCTGATCCTGGTATTTCGGCCAATACATTGTGTTCTTTGCCTTGATTGGGTGATTCGTATTTGGCTTT
>JBATLS010000478.1:0-19478 GCA_049289435.1 Saprospiraceae bacterium
TGATGGCTAAATCAACATTTGTAAGAACCAAACCACACGTAAATATCGGAACGATTGGTCACGTTGACCACGGTAAGACAACCCTTACTGCCGCAATCACTTACGTGCTTTCTGAGAAAGGCTTCGCTGAGAAGAAAGATTATGATTCAATCGACGCCGCTCCAGAAGAAAAAGAAAGAGGTATCACTATCAACACTGCTCACGTAGAGTATGAAACTGAAAACAGACACTATGCTCACGTAGATTGTCCAGGTCACGCCGATTATGTAAAAAACATGGTTACTGGTGCTGCTCAAATGGATGGTGCTATCTTAGTATGTGCTGCTACAGACGGTCCTATGCCTCAAACAAGAGAGCACATCCTTCTTGCCAGACAAGTAGGTGTACCCGCAGTAGTTGTATTTATGAACAAGGTCGATTTAGTGGACGACCCGGAAATGATCGAATTGGTAGAGATGGAGCTTAGAGAGCTTTTAAGTGCATACCAGTTTGACGGTGACAATGCAGCTATCATCCAAGGTTCAGCCCTTAAGGCACTTGAAGGTGATGCTGGTGCAAAACAAAAAATCTTAGACCTTATGGAAGCAGTGGATACGCATATCCCTGAGCCTGTGAGAGATGTAGATAAGACTTTCTTGATGCCTATTGAAGACGTATTTTCTATCACAGGTAGAGGTACTGTAGCCACTGGTAGAATCGAAAGAGGGGTCATCAACACAGGGGATCCTGTCGAAATCATCGGTATGATGAAAGTAGGTGACAAACCTTTGAATTCGACTGTCACGGGAGTAGAGATGTTCAGAAAGATCCTCGAAAGAGGTGAAGCTGGGGATAATGCTGGTATCCTGCTGAGAGGTATCGAAAAAGATGCCATCAGAAGGGGTATGGTTATTGTCAAGCCAGGTTCTGTAAAACCACATGCTCACTTCAAGTGCGAAATCTATGTACTTGGTAAGGACGAAGGTGGAAGACATACACCTTTCTTTAATGGTTATAGACCTCAATTCTATTTCAGAACCACTGACGTGACAGGAGATGTTTCGTTGCCAGCTGGTGTAGAAATGGTGATGCCGGGTGATAACGTTTCATTGGAGGTAAAATTGATAAGCCCGATTGCAATGGAGAAAGGTCTTCGTTTCGCAATCAGAGAAGGTGGTAGAACAGTAGGAGCGGGTCAGGTGACTGAGATCATATCTTAATAGTTTTATCATCATACCTAAATTTCATTATAGATATTTAGGTAATATATTATACGAAAAATTAAGTGCTCTTTCGAGTGCTTAATTTTTCATTTAGTGAAGTTTTATTTTTTCACTATCGTTAGGGGAGTAGCTCAATTGGTAGAGTGGCGGTCTCCAAAACCGTAGGTCGCAGGTTCGAGCCCTGTCTCCCCTGCAAATATTAAATAATGTGTCGGCCTTGAGCCGATCTAAATTTATCATAGAATGGAAAATATCAGACTATATATCAAGGAAAGTTATGATGAATTAATCAATCATGTTACGTGGCCTACCTGGGAGGAATTATTTATCAGTTCGAGATTAGTCATTGTTGCTACAATCATTATTTCCCTGATCATTGTATTTTTTGATTTTATTGCAAATAGTGCACTAAAGTTTATTTACGAACTTTAATTCATTATTAAACAATATTCCAATGTCTGAAGATAAAAAGTGGTACTCATTGCGTGTAGTAAGTGGAAAAGAAAAAAGCATCAAGGAAAGAATTGAGCTGGAAATCACCCGCAACAAATGGGAAGAAGTGGTGACACAAGTATTGGTACCTTCTGAAAAAGTGTATAAAATCCGCAATGGCAAGAAAGTCATTTTGGAGCGTAATATATTGCCTGGGTATATTCTTGTGGAAGCGCTGAGCAGCAAGTTTTCAGGGGAGATGGTTCAGACTATTTCTAATGTTGCCAATGTGATCCACTTTTTGGGAAAAACACACCCAATCCCTATGACGCAGGTAGAGGCCAACAGAATGTTGGGTAAAGTAGATGATTCACAAGAGGTGACCGCATCCAATATAGAACCATTTATCGTGGGCGAAACCATCAAGATAATTGACGGTCCATTCAATGATTTTGTGGGTGATGTCAAAGAGGTTAATGAAGATAAGAAAAAATTGAAAGTGATTGTAAAGATTTTTGGTCGTGGTACCGAAGTCGAGCTCAATTATATGCAGGTAGAAAAGCAATCCTAAAAATTAAAAAAGACAACCTGACTTTAGATCAATTATTGATGCTTCCCTAGAGTCTTTTGTATATATTTTTAACAAATAAGTAATAACAATGGCAAAAGAAATTCAAACATATGTAAAGCTTCAGGTCAAAGGAGGTATGGCTAATCCAGCACCACCAGTAGGTCCAGCTTTGGGTTCTAAGGGCTTGAATATAATGGAATTCTGCAAAAGATTCAATGCAGAGACCCAAGATTCTATGGGTAAAATATTACCGGTACTCATCACTGTTTACAAGGACAAGTCATTTGATTTCTTAATCAAAACTCCACCTGCAGCAGTACAATTATTAGAGCTGGCAAAACTAAAAAGTGGGTCAGCACAGTCTAACAGAAATAAAGTGGGCACCGTCACTTGGGATCAGGTAAAAGGAGTGGCTGAAAATAAAATGAAAGACTTGAATGCCTTCACAGTAGAGTCAGCTATGAAGATGATCGCAGGGACTGCCAGAAGTATGGGGATTACAGTTTCTGGCGACGCACCATGGGGCGCACCCGTGGAGACTGAAGAAGTTTAATTTATTATTCATCGGTAAGGGAGTCAGTTGAAAAAATATTGACGATAGTACCTTAAAAACAATTTTATGGCAAAAATAAGCAAAAAAAGAGTGGAAGCCAACGCCAAAGTTGACTCCACAAAATTGTATTCATTAAGAGATGCCGTCTCATTGGTCAAAGAAGTCAATACTACCAAGTTTGACGCTTCTGTTGATGTTCATGTGAGATTAGGCGTAGATCCTCGTAAAGCCGATCAGGCGATCAGAGGTACTGTGACACTCCCACATGGTACAGGAAAAGTTAAAAGAGTATTAGTACTATGTACTCCTGACAAAGAAGCAGAGGCTACTGCAGCAGGTGCTGATTATGTAGGTCTTGATGAGTATATCACTAAGATCAGCCAAGGCTGGACTGATGTAGATGTCATCATAGCTATGCCGAGTGTAATGGCTAAGGTAGGGCAAATCGGTCGTATATTAGGACCAAGAGGCTTGATGCCTAATCCAAAGACCGGTACGGTGACACTAAATGTCGGTGCAGCAGTAGAAGAAGTGAAAGCTGGTAAGATCTCATTCAGAGTGGACAAATATGGTATCATACATTCACCGGTAGGTCGTGTGTCGTTTACTCCTGAAAAATTGGCTGAAAATGCCATTGAGTTGATTACAACATTGGAAAAAATGAAGCCTTCCACTGCTAAGGGAATATATATGAAGTCCATTAGTTTGGCTAGTACGATGAGCCCCGGCATATCTATCGACACTAAATCTATTAAATAAACCATTTAAAAAATATATAATGACACGAACAGATAAAGGTTTATTGATCGAAGAGTTAAGAGAAAAGTTTGAAAATTCATCTTTCTTTTATGTAACAGATGCTTCTTCATTGTCAGTGGCTAAAATAAATAGTCTCAGACGAGTATGCTTCGAAAAAGGCATAGAGATAAAGACAGTTAAAAATACGCTTGCTATACAAGCAATGGATGGTCAGGCAGAAAGCAAAAACTTCAAAGCTATTTTTGATGCATTCAAAGGCCAAAGTACGGTTTTGTTTTCTCAAGATGGAAAACTACCCGCTTCGGTGATCAAAGAGTTTAGAGGCAAGAGTACCAGACCTGTATTGAAGGCAGCGTATATTGATTCTGATGTATTCTTTGGCGATGACCAACTAGATATTCTTACGAAGTTGAAGTCCAAAAACGAGATTATTGGCGATGTGATATTCATGTTGCAATCTCCTGCACAGAATGTAGTCAGTGCGCTTAAGTCTGGTGGAGGCACACTTGCAGGAATACTTAAAACTCTTGAAGAAAGAGGATAATTGGACAGTATTGTCCGAACGAACAGGAATTTTGAAATGTTACGTTATTGCTTCCAACCTTAACGCATTTTTTTAATTATAAATTTTTAAAACCATAATATCATGGCAGATTTAAAAGCATTCGCAGAGCAATTAGTCAACTTAACTGTTAAAGAGGTAAGTGAATTAGCTCAAATATTGAAAGAAGAATACGGTATCGAACCTGCTGCAGCAGCAGTAGCAGTAGCCGCAGGTCCTGCTGCAGGTGGTGGTGCAGAAGCTCCGGTCGAAAAGACCGAGTTTGATGTACACCTTACATCCGCAGGTGCCAATAAACTAGCTATCGTTAAAGAAGTGAAGACTCTTCTTAACCTAGGACTTAAAGAGGCAAAAGATTTAGTAGATGCAGCACCTTCATTGTTGAAGGGTGGAGCTACTAAAGCTGAAGCTGATGCAATGAAAGCTACGCTCGAAGGAGCAGGAGCTTCTGTTGAACTTAAGTAAACACTAAAGAGTCTTTAGGACTTAATTTCAGAAGTTAAGTCTGAAAGTAAAATGATATCTGGCTTAACCTACCTATTGGTGGGTTAAGCCTATTGTCATTAATGTTTTTTGAACAATTCTATATGTTTTGTTCTTTATTTAACGAATTGCGCTAAAAATAATAACAAAAGTATGACATCAAACGGAGTCGTTACAGCAGCCGGAAATACCAGGGTTAATTTCGGTAAAATTAAATTAGCTAACCAATATCCTGATCTTCTTGAAATACAAATAAAGTCTTTTCAAGAGTTTTTTCAACTAGAAACTACACCAGAAAACAGAGGGCACGAAGGACTCTACCGGGTTTTTCAAGAAAATTTCCCGATATCTGACGCTCGTAGTATTTTTGTATTGGAGTTTTTGGATTATTTTATTGATCCTCCTAGATATTCTATTGAAGAGTGTATGCAGCGTGGACTGACGTATAGCGTTCCACTCAAGGCAAAACTGAGATTGTCGTGCAATGATGAAGAGCACGTAGATTTTCAGACCATTGTTCAGGATGTGTTCCTTGGGAATATACCATATATGACCAGTAAAGGTACCTTTATGATCAACGGAGCTGAAAGAGTGGTAGTATCACAACTACACCGTTCGCCAGGAGTTTTCTTTAGCCAGACTTTTCACCCTAACGGGACTAAAATATTTTCTGCCAGAGTCATTCCTTTTAAGGGAGCCTGGATGGAATTTGCGACAGACATCAACTCTGTCATGTATGCATATATAGACAGGAAAAAGAAATTTCCTGTGACCACATTGCTAAGAGCAATAGGATTTGACTCAGATCGTGATATCTTAAATCTTTTTGATCTTGCTGAAGAAATCACCACAGACCCTCAATCTCTCAAGGCAGCCATCGGCAGAAAACTGGCAGCCAGAGTCTTGCGTAAATGGACGGAAGACTTTGTGGATGAAGATACTGGTGAAGTAGTCACCATTGAACGTAATGAAATAATCCTGGAGCGTGATGTAGTACTCGATGAAGACAACATAGATTTAATTACGGATGTAGATACGGATACAATCATTCTTCAAAAGGAAAACCTTGAAGAAGATTACTCGATAATATATAATACATTACAGAAAGATCCATCATCATCAGAAGTAGAAGCAGTAACTCAGATTTATAGACAATTAAGGGGTACAGATCCACCGGATGAAGAGACTGCAAGAGGGATTATTGATAAGTTGTTCTTCTCTGACAAGAGGTACAATCTTGGTGAAGTAGGCAGATACAAAATCAATAGAAAATTGAAACTTGATATCAGCAAGGAGACCTTGGTATTGACCAAAGAAGATATTATTTCTATTGTCAAATACTTGGTCAGTCTGGTCAATCAAAAAGCCGAATTGGACGATATCGATCACCTTGCTAACAGAAGAGTGAGAACAGTGGGAGAACAATTGTACGCTCAGTTTGGTGTTGGTCTTGCCAGAATGACTCGTACTATTCGAGAAAGAATGAATGTCAGAGACAACGAAGTCTTTACTCCCATAGACCTGATCAACGCCAGGACACTTTCATCGGTCATCAATTCTTTTTTTGGTACCAGTCAGTTGTCTCAGTTTTTAGACCAAACCAATCCATTGTCGGAGATCACTCACAAAAGAAGGATTTCTGCACTCGGACCAGGTGGACTATCCAGAGAACGGGCTGGATTTGAGGTCAGGGACGTTCATTATTCTCACTACGGAAGATTATGTACCATAGAGACACCTGAAGGACCAAATATCGGGTTGATCTCTACACTATGTGTACATGCTAAAGTCAATAAGATGGGATTCTTGGAGACCCCCTACAGAAAAGTGATAGATGGCAAGGTGGACATGAGTGGTGATATTTTATATCTATCTGCAGAAGCTGAAGATTATCGTCGAATTGCTCAAGCCAATGCACAAGTTGCTGAATCGGGTGCATTTGTGAGCGATAGGATAAAATCAAGAGAACATGGCGAATTTCCCGTATTGTCACCTTCCGAATTGGAGTACATGGATATTGCACCCAATCAGATAGTGGGGGTTTCGGCTTCATTGATTCCATTCCTCGAAAATGATGACGCCAATAGAGCCTTGATGGGATCTAACATGCAGCGTCAGGCACTTCCTTTGGTCAAACCGAAATCACCTATTGTGGGTACCGGATTGGAAGCTAAAGTAGCAGAAGACTCCAACATGTTGATCAATGCAGAAGGCGAAGGTACGATAGAATATGTGGATGCTAACGAAATAGTGATCAGATACGATAAGACAGAAGAAGAGATATTGGTCTCTTTTGATGATAATATTAAGAAATATAATCTGACAAAATTTGTCCGCACAAACCAAGGATCATGTATCAACCTTAAACCCATTGTCAAGAAAGGTCAAAGAGTTAAGAAAGGTAGTTTGTTGTGTGAAGGTTATGCCACCGAAAATGGCGAATTGGCATTAGGACAAAATCTGCAAGTCGCTTTCATGCCTTGGAAAGGATACAACTTTGAGGATGCAATTGTACTTTCTGAACGTGTAGTAAAAGAGGATATATTTACTTCTTTACATATAGAGAGTTATGAGATTGATGTCAGAGATACCAAGTTGGGTGAAGAAGAATTGACCAATGATATCCCTAATGTAAGTGAAGAGGCTACCAAGGATTTGGATGAAAACGGAATCATCAGAGTAGGTGCCTGGGTGAAAGAAGGGGATATTCTTATAGGTAAAATAACTCCAAAAGGAGAATCAGATCCTACTCCGGAGGAGAAGCTTTTGAGAGCCATTTTTGGAGACAAAGCGGGTGATGTAAAAGATGCATCACTGAAAGCATCGCCTTCAACTCAAGGAGTAATCATAAGTAAGCAACTGTTTGCCCGAGCCAAAAAGGATAAGGATCAAAAAGTGATGGAGAAAGAATTGCTCTCTAAGCTGGAAGATACTCATGCTATCAATATCAATGAGCTCAAAACGATCCTTATAGATAAGTTGATGACCATATTGGATGGTAAAATATCTGAAGGCGTTAGAAGCATCTATAATGAAGAATTGATTCCCAAAGGTGCTAAGTTTACGCCTAAGGCATTCAAAGAAATGGATCACTCAGCGATAGACTACTCAGGATGGACCAAAGATGCTGCTACTAATGAGATGATTGCCAGATTACTTCACAATTTTTCTATCAAGATTAATGAAGAACTAGGTAGATACAAGCGGGAAAAATTCAATATCAGTATCGGAGATGAATTACCAGCAGGAGTGTTAAAACTGGCAAAAGTATATCTTGCTAAAAAACGTAAACTGAAAGTAGGAGATAAACTTGCTGGAAGACACGGTAACAAAGGAATTGTTTCTCGTATTGTACGTGATGAAGATATGCCATTCCTTGAAGATGGCACTCCTGTTGATATCGTATTGAATCCATTGGGGGTACCATCCAGGATGAACCTTGGTCAGATTTTCGAAACTGTACTCGGGTGGGCTGGTAAAAATTTAGGAATTAAATTTGCAACACCAATATTTGATGGTGCTAGTCTGGATGAGATAGAAGGCTATATTGAGAAGGCAGGATTGCCGGCTTATGGCCAGACTTTCCTATATGATGGGGAGACAGGCGACAAATTCCACCAACAGGCTACTGTTGGGGTGATATATATGTTGAAATTGTCACACATGGTAGATGATAAGATGCACGCCAGATCTATAGGACCATATTCACTGATTACTCAGCAGCCATTGGGCGGTAAAGCTCAATTTGGTGGACAGAGATTTGGAGAGATGGAAGTGTGGGCATTGGAAGCATATGGTGCAGCAAACATTCTAAGGGAGTTACTTACCATTAAGTCTGACGATATCATAGGAAGAGCCAAAGCATATGAAGCCATCGTCAAAGGAGACAACATTCCTGATTCCAATATTCCTGAATCATTCAATGTATTGGTGCATGAATTGAGAGGTTTAGCTCTTGATATTAAGTTTGATTAATTAAACATTTCTTTAACGTCATATAAATAATAAGCATGTTAAAAAAGAAAGGTGTAAAGCCTACCAAAGGATTCGAATCGATTACGATCAGTCTTAGTTCGCCAGATGAAATTCTGGAAAGATCTTATGGAGAGGTATTAAAACCAGAAACCATCAATTATCGTTCTTACAAACCTGAAAGAGATGGATTATTCTGTGAAAGAATTTTCGGCCCAGTAAAAGATTATGAATGTTACTGCGGTAAGTATAAAAGGATACGCTATAAAGGCATCGTCTGTGACAGATGCGGAGTAGAAGTAACGGAGAAGAAAGTCAGGAGAGAGCGTATGGGGCACATCAAATTGGTGGTTCCTGTAGTTCATATCTGGTTTTTCAAATCATTGCCAAATAAAATAGGATATCTACTAGGTTATTCTTCCAAAAAATTGGAGTCCATCATTTATTATGAGCGATATGTAGTCATACAACCAGGAGTCAAAGAAAATGACATCACTAAAAATGATTTGCTTACGGAGGAAGAATACTTTGATATTCTGGACACTTTACCAAAAGATAACCAACTTTTGGACGATGCTGACCCATCCAAGTTTATTGCAAAGATGGGTGCTGATGCAGTCAAGGATTTGTTGGAGAGAATCAAACTGGATGAATTGTCTTTTGAACTCAGACATCAGGCAGCCAATGAGACCTCACAGCAGAGAAAATCCGAAGCACTCAAAAGATTAAGGGTAGTAGAAGCTTTTAGAGATGGCATGAAGACTACTGACAATAGACCCGAATGGACAATCATTCAATACCTTCCTGTGACTCCACCCGAATTAAGACCATTGGTACCTTTGGATGGTGGTAGGTTTGCGAGTTCTGACTTGAATGATTTATACAGAAGAGTCATCATCAGAAACAATCGTCTCAAAAGGCTTTTGGAAATCAAAGCACCAGAAGTGATCTTAAGAAATGAAAAAAGGATGCTTCAGGAGGCGGTCGATTCACTTTTTGACAATTCCAGAAAATCTAATGCTGTCAAGGCTGAAGGTGGCAGATCTTTAAAATCTTTGAGTGATGTACTCAAAGGTAAGCAAGGACGTTTCCGTCAGAACCTCTTAGGTAAAAGGGTAGATTATTCTGGTAGATCAGTCATTGTAGTAGGACCAACCCTTTTATTGCACGAATGTGGGATACCCAAAGGGATGGCTGCTGAACTTTTCAAACCATTCGTTATCAAAAAATTGATCGAACGTGGTGTTGTAAAGACGGTCAAATCTGCCAAAAAGCTGGTGGATAAAAAAGATCCTATTATCTGGGAAATCTTAGAAAACATACTAAAAGGCCATCCAGTCCTTCTAAATAGGGCACCAACACTTCACCGACTTTCTATTCAGGCATTCCAACCTAGATTGGTAGAAGGTAAAGCAATACAGTTGCACCCATTGGTGTGTGGCGCATTCAACGCAGACTTTGACGGTGACCAAATGGCTGTGCATGTACCTTTAGGGCATGCGGCCATCCTTGAGGCACAAATGTTGATGCTGTCTGCACACAATATGTTGAATCCTCAAGATGGTTCTCCAGTTACACTCCCATCTCAGGACATGATTTTAGGTTTGTATTATCTGACTAAGCCACGTAAATCAACCCCTGAGATCAAAGTCAAAGGAGAAGGTAGTACTTTTTATAGTGCCGAAGAAGTAGTGATAGCTTTCAACGAAGGTGCTATAGACTTGCATGCTGTCATCAAAGTACGTGCAAGAGTCGAAGATGCCAATAATGTGATAATCACCAAGATAATAGAAACAACGGTAGGAAGGGTAATATTTAATCAGAGTACACCCGAAGCAGTACCGTTTATCAACCAGTTGATGACTAAGAAGAGTCTTAAAAAGATCATCGCAGACATCATCATTAGGACAGACTTTACACAGACCGCCAAATTTTTGGATGAAATTAAAGATCTCGGTTTCTTTTGGGCCTACAAAGGTGGATTATCATTCAACTTAGGTGATTTGATCACCCCATCTATCAAAGAGCAAACATTGTTGGACGCTCAGGAAGAAGTAGATGAAGTTTGGGAAAATTATAACCTTGGTTTGATCACTCCTAATGAAAGATACAATCAGGTCATAGATAAATGGACTTTTGCCGACAATAAGATTACAGACAATCTGATGCGAGAGATTGCTCAGCACAAACAAGGGTTTAACTCTGTGTATATGATGCTGGATTCTGGTGCCCGTGGATCTAAACAACAGATCAAACAGCTTTGTGGTCTAAGGGGATTGATGGCTAAGCCAAGAAAATCAGGTGACACAGGCGGGGCAATCATCGAAAACCCCATCCTTGCTAACTTCCTGGAAGGCTTGTCTGTACTTGAATACTTCATATCTACTCACGGAGCGCGTAAAGGTCTTGCAGATACGGCCTTAAAAACGGCAGATGCTGGATATCTTACCAGAAGATTGGTGGATGTAGCCCAGGATGTCATCATCACTGAAGAAGATTGTACTACACTTAGAGGTATAGATACCGAAGCACTCAAAGACAATGAAAATGTCATCGAAACGATGGCGTCAAGGATCGTTGGTAGATACTCTCTCTATGATGTGACTGATCCTATCTCAGATGCTGTCATCATAGAAGCAGGTGAATACATCTCTCCACTAGTGGCTCAAAATATTGAGGATGCGGGTGTAGAAATGGTCACAATACGATCTGTACTCACTTGTGAAACCAAAGTAGGGGTATGTGCAAAATGCTATGGTAAGAACCTGGCTACAGGTAGAAGAGTAGAGACAGGTGATGCTGTAGGAATCATTGCTGCTCAATCCATCGGCGAACCAGGTACACAGTTGACACTTCGTACATTCCACGTGGGTGGTATTGCGTCAGTATCCAAGACAGAATCAGAGATCACCACCAAGTTTGAAGGGGTAGTGGAGTTTGACAATGTCAAAGTGACGGAACAGGTAGAAGGTGGAGCAAAAATGCAAGTGGTTCTATCTCGATCTGGCGAGATCAGAGTACTGGATCCTGAAACAAAGAAGGTGTATAATTCTTACTTTATACCTTATGGATCTAATCTTTTGATAAAAGATAAGCAAAAAGTGACCAAAGGGCAAACCATATGCGAATGGGATCCATTCAACAATTTGATCATTTCTGAATTTGGAGGTATTGCTCAGTTTGAGGATATCGAAGAAGGTGTGACTTATAGAGTAGAAAGAGATGATCAGACCGGATATGTAGAAAAAGTCATCATTGAGGCTAAAAACAAGAAGAAGATTCCAGTGATTAAGATACTCTCCGAAGGTGGAGAAGAATTGAAAACCTATAACCTGCCTGTAGGTGCCTATATCTCTATTGAAGATAATAGTGAAGTTGCTCCTGGTCAAAAGATCGTAAAGATACCAAGAAATCTCGGTAAAATTCAGGATATCACGGGTGGTCTTCCAAGGGTTACTGAATTGTTTGAAGCAAGAAACCCTTCCAATCCGGCAGTTACAGCTGAAATCGATGGTATCATCACCTATGGAAAGATCAAGCGAGGTAACAGAGAAATATTTATCGATGACGAGAAAACTGGTCAAAGAAGAAAATATCTCGTAGGCCTATCTAAGCACTTGCTTGTACAGGAAGGAGATTTTGTACGTGCAGGAATGCAACTTTCTGATGGTGCTGTAGCTCCGCTTGACATACTAAATATCAAAGGCCCCTTCGCTGTACAGTCATATTTGGTCAATGGAGTTCAGGAGGTTTATCGTTCACAGGGTATAGCTATCAATGATAAGCATATCGAAGTGATCGTCAGACAAATGATGAGGCGAGTAGAAATACTCGATCCAGGAGATACCAGTTTCCTCGAGGGTGAAGCAGTTGAGAGACATGATTTCAATGCTCAGAACGATTGGATTTATGACAAAAAAGTAGTCGTAGAGCCTGGAGAATCATCCACTATGAAAGCTGGCCAGATCATTTCCATCAGACAATTAAGAGAAGAAAACTCTGTACTTAAGAGAAATGATAAAAAGATAGTAGAAGTACGAGATGCTGTACCTGCTACTTCAAGTGTCATCTTGCAGGGTATTACCCGAGCTTCTTTGGGAGTGGAGAGTTGGATTTCAGCTGCTTCGTTCCAGGAGACGACCAAGGTATTGAGTACTGCGGCGATCTCAGCCAAACGAGATAACTTGTCAGGTCTGAAAGAGAATGTCATTGTGGGTAAAAACATACCGGCAGGTACTGGATTAAGGCAATTTAATAACCTTGAAGTCGAAGCAATCAATGAATACAATGTAGTGTAAATATGCACAATTGTGATAGATTAAAATGGGCAGGATCGAAAGGTTTTGCCCATTTTTTTTTGGTGTGTGCGCCATAAGATCAATGTCAATGTACTCTATGAACTTGGGAGTAAAAACCACTAAACAATAGCATGGGGGATAACCGACGAACTCCTCAACAAATTCAGAAAATTGATATTCAAAACTTTTTTTAAGCGACTAATGTCCAGTGCTTCTAAAATTTTGGAAATGTCTTTACAGTCATTTTTACCTACACAATACATCCGCAACATATTCCATCTCTGATATTGTATTGAAATAATGAGGGGAGAGTCTGACTACCCAATCCACATCTTTTTTGTTGAAATCGATCAGAGCAAAATGTCTATAACCCACAGAATAGCTAATCAATGCTTCCTTCAATTTTGCTTCGATGATTTCTTGCGACATTGTTTTGGATGTAAAGGTGATGATTCCAGCACTTTTACTTCCATTTTCAGTGATGATAAGATCTTTGCAGCCATTCAATCCATGTTTTAGATGGCTGCACAAACTATTATTGTATGCATGGATGTTAGCCAGTCCTATATTTTGGGCATAATCAATAGCTTGACCCAGACCAATTAAGTTGCCATAATTGGACTCCCAAAGTTCATATCTAGTGGCATTTTGCTCCAATTTATACTCGTTATCTTCCGTCCAAATGGCACCTCTCATATCGAGTAGGAGAGGATGATAATTTAGATGTAGCATTTTGTCAGACACGTATAGGAATCCAGTGCCTCGAGGACCTCTTAAAAATTTGCGTCCGGTAGCACTAAGGAAATCACACTTTATCTCATGGACATTTACGTCGATTTGCCCGACGGACTGACATGCATCTACGATATAGATGATATTATATTTGGAGCATAGCTGACCAATCTCAGATACTGGCTGTACCTTACCTGTGTTCGTTGGGATGTGAGTTACAGAGATTAATGCAGGTTTTAGTTCTTTCATCTTTGATTCAAAATCCTTCAGGTCCAAATCTCCATTTGGCGAGTTAACGCCTCTCACAATGTTGATTCCAAACCTATTTTGTAAACTTATAAACAGAAAATGATTGGAGATATAGTCATCATCTGTAGTTAAGATGATATCTCCTTGTTGGAATGGGATGGACGTCACTGCTTTGCCAAAAGCATCAGTGGCATTGTAGCAATAAGCGATATTGTTTGTATGACACCCAATAAGTTGGGCAGTAGCCTCATAAAATTTTTGAACCGCTGTTTGATATTTTGGTACTGCCTGATATCCTCCCACCATTGTTTCGTACTCCAGATACTCGTGCATGATATCAATCACAGGTTTTGGCATGAGCGAAGCCCCAGCACTGTTTAAGAAGGTCTTATCATGGCATCCTGGAGTTTCTTTTCTGATTTGTACGATATCTAATGCCATATTTTTATAATTGTTGGATGATATCAGCCACTCTTTCGACCATCTGTGATGTGATGTCCAGATGAAATACAAACCTGATCGTATTGTCCCCAAATGGTGCCGCCAATATTCCTTTGGATTTTAGCTTTTCGACAAAATCAGTGTCCTTCCTATCACTGGTCAGCTTAAAAATGACAATATTACTATGCACTGGTTTTAAGCTTTCTACGTAGGATGCCTTTTCAAGCAATTGACCTATAAATTTTGCGTGGTTGTTGTCTTCAATGAGTCTTGCTACATGATGATCTAAAGCGTAATCACCTGCTGCTGCCAGATATCCTGCCTGTCTCATGCCACCTCCCATCACTTTTCTAAAGCGTCGGGCTTCTTTGATGGTTTCTTTATTTCCTATGAGCAATGAGCCAACAGGTGCTCCTAGCCCTTTGGACATGCATATCGAAATAGTATCAAAGTATTTGCCCCAATCTTCCGTCGATTCTTTCGTTTCCACCAATGCATTAAACAATCTGGCACCGTCCAAATGAAGCTTCAATTTATTTTCATGACATACGCTTGCTATTGGTTTGATTTCATCGAGGGTGTAATAACTGCCACCCCCTTTATTGCACGTATTTTCGACAACCACCAATCGAGACAGTGGTTGCCAGTCATGACCTGGCTTGATAGATTTACTTACTTGGTCAGCAGTGATCTTACCATTGCTTCCATGGATCAGACTGATGCCGACTCCACTATTGAATGCATATCCGGCGGTCTCAGACTGATAGATATGTGAGTCCATATCACATATGACATCATCTAGTGGTTTGGTGTTGACTTTGATAGCTATTTGATTGGTCATGGTACCAGATGGGCAAAATATAGCATCTTCTTTACCAAACATGGCAGCTACCTTCCGCTGCAAATAGTTGACTGTAGGATCTTCGCCAAAAACATCATCACCTACTTTGGCTTGTAGCATGTATTTCAACATGGCTTCGGTGGGCTTGGTGACGGTGTCACTGATCAGATTTATCATAGAGCAGTAAGAGTTTTAGGTGTTATTTGATTTCACAAAACACAAAGAGCCAACATCAACAGGAAGTCAGCTCTTTGTACTTATACATGCTTTAAAAATATTTTAAAGGTTCTTTTATTTAAGTTTAAATTGACCTTTACCTACTAAAAACCCATTATTGAACATTTCGATTTTATATTCACCTTTGACAAGTTTGTCGGCAAGTGTCCAGTCTATACACGCATTTGTGTCTTCATTTTTGTAAGATATGTCACCAGAAGTGGTGTATCTCACCTGAGTGTTGTCTAATTTATTGGTGATCACTCCAGAACCACTATCTTCTATCGCTATCGTTTCTCCCTGAGGATTTATTATTCTGATATAAAACTTTTTTTGACCTGCAGGCGTCACCATGTTTGTTTCTGTGAGAAAACAGACTCTTAGCAATTCGATGTCCTTGGCCTTGCTTTTTTCCTTGAGTTTACCATCATCCTTTACTTCATATCCTTTGACTTCCATAAAATTGATCTTGATGGAATTGGCCATATCCACCTTGCTGCCTAAGACAGAATTTGTCTTTGTTAGACTTTCTTTTTCCTGGCTAAGTGTATTTTTAGCTTGAATCACTTCTTCTTTAGCTTTTATTTCTTCTTCTACTCTCAGGGTGAGTTGGGAGTTGTTGTCAGTAAGGGATTTGTTTTCTGCCTGCAATTGTTGAATATCGGCCAAATATTTCGCCACATTTGCATTAAGTGATTTGATCTCTGACTTAGCTTTGTCCAATTCCTTTTTCGTCCAGATTAAATTGTTGATCTTATCTTTCTGAGTTTTTAGCTCGCTTTTCTGACTGTCTATCATTGCATTGAGTTGAGCATTATTTCCTCTCATCTCTTCCAGACTCTCCAGTGCTGTTTGATAATCCTGATCGAGCTCCTGTTGGACTTTTTGGAGTTCCATCATTTCAGTCACTTGAGTTTGATTTTGATTTGATAATTTGCTGTTGGCATACCACTGATATGCATTCAGACCTAACAATGCTACGATAATGGCTATTGCTATGGCTGTAAAATTCTGTTTTGATTGTGTTGTGTTCATAAAGATTTTAAATATTTTAGTTATAACGATGTAAATATAACAAATTATTATTTAACTTAGGCACAAATTTACCTAAATGGTGGTATTCCATTAGAAAAAATAATCAGTGTAAACCTTCAATCTATGTTTTTAGAAATTGCATCCCTCAAAAGGTGTCTCGTAATAGATATAGAGACTGTATCTGAGTACCCCGATTATGAAAGTTTGCCTGATATGACCAAGAAGCTATGGGACATAAAATCTGGACAATTGGTTAGAGCGAACCCACAAACTTTGGAGAGTTTCAGTCCTTCTACATTATATAAAGATAAAGCGGGTATTTTTTCAGAATTTTCAAAAATTGCTTGTATTTCTATGGGTTTTATGAGTTTTGATGGCGATACTCCCAAGAAAATCAGGTTGAAGACTATTGCAGGTCGGGATGAATATAAAATACTTGCAGAATTCAGCAAATTGCTAAGTCAGCATTACTCAGATATAGAGCATAGTCGCTTGTGCGGGCACAATATTAAAGAATTTGATATTCCTTTTATATGCCGCAGGATGGTCATTCATGGACTTAAGTTGCCTGCTATTCTTGATATCAGTGGTAAAAAACCGTGGCAGACACAACATTTGCTAGATACCATGGATATGTGGAGATTTGGGGACTACAAAAATTATACTTCCTTGTCATTGCTTTCGCATGCTTTGGGTATAGCCACTCCCAAGGATGACATTGATGGTAGTATGGTTGGACATGTATATTGGATAGATAATGACATAGAGCGTATAGTGACCTATTGTCAAAAAGATGTCGTGACAGTGGTTCAAATCTTACTAAAATTTTCCGGACAAAAGTTAATCACTGAGGAAAACATCGAAATATTAAATTAAGCTGAATAATATCTACATTTTACCAAGGCTTTTTCTATTATTTTCATAATTGTGTGAAGCCATTATTATAGGCTCATATCAAAGCAAAAATTATAGCTACCCAACAAAATGGCTGTGAGTGATGATGATAATACTTAAATTAAATATTTTTCTCATACAATTCTACAATGATTGCCTATCTTTGCGGCGATGAAGAATATAAGAAATTTTTGTGTGATTGCGCACATAGATCATGGAAAGAGTACGCTCTCCGATAGGTTGCTTGAGTTTACAAAAACCATCTCAGAAAGGGACATGCAAAATCAAGCATTGGATGACATGGATCTGGAGCGTGAGCGGGGCATTACTATAAAAAGTCACGCCATACAAATGTATTATACCCACTCCGATGGAGAAGTATATACTTTCAACATGATAGATACTCCCGGACACGTAGATTTCTCCTATGAAGTGTCGAGATCTATAGCTGCATGTGAAGGTGCTTTATTACTGGTAGATGCTTCACAAGGTATCCAGGCACAGACGATTTCCAACCTCTATCTTGCTATCGAACATGATCTCGAAATAATCCCTGTTCTGAATAAAGTAGATATGGAGTCTGCGATGATCGATGAGGTATCAGATCAAGTGATTGATTTGATTGGGTGTAAAAAAGAAGATATTATCCTCGCAAGTGGTAAGACGGGCATCGGCATTCAAGAATTAATGAATGCTGTGGTGGATCGGATTCCAGCACCAAAAGGTGACCCCCAAGCACCCCTTCAGGCATTGATATTTGACTCTATGTACAATTCATTTCGCGGTGTAGTAGCCTATTATAGGATATTAAACGGTACCATCAAAAAAGGGGACAAGGTGCGTTTTTTCAATACTGAAAAATCGTATGAAGCAGATGAGATTGGTATTTTACAAATGAGTCAGATACCTAAGTCAGAGCTTTCAGCCGGCAATGTAGGCTATATCATCACAGGCATCAAAGAGTCAAAAGAAATAAAAGTCGGTGATACCATCACTCACCAAGATAAGCCCTGTGATGCTGCCATCGTAGGCTTCGAAGAGGTAAAACCAATGGTATTTGCCGGGATATACCCCATAGAAAATGAAGATTTTGAAGACTTACGAGAGAGTCTGGAAAAATTGCAGCTCAATGATGCATCCCTGGTCTTTGAGCCAGAGTCATCTATAGCTCTGGGTTTTGGTTTTCGATGTGGTTTCTTAGGGATGTTGCATCTTGAAATCATTCAGGAGCGTTTGTCCAGAGAGTTTGATCAGGAAGTGATCACTACTGTCCCTAACGTTTCTTATTATTCCTTCGATCACAAGGGAAACAAGACACTCATCAACACCCCAAACGATTTGCCTGATCCTACATTGTTAAGTAAGGTAGAAGAACCTTATATTAGAGCACAAGTGATCACCAAACCAGAGTATATTGGGGCCATCATGACCCTATGCATGGACAAAAGGGGCATCCTTACCAAACAACATTATCTCACTCCAGAGAGAGTCGAGCTGAGTTTTGAAATGCCCCTTGCTGAAATAGTTTTTGACTTTTATGACAGGCTAAAGTCAATTTCCAGAGGCTATGCTTCATTCGATTACTATCCAATTGATTACAGAGCATCAGATCTGGTAAAACTTGATATCAGACTCAATAGTGAGCCTGTGGATGCATTGTCCTCACTTGTACATCGGTCTAAAGCCGAATATATAGGCCGCAAGATGTGTGTGAAACTCAAAGAATTATTGCCAAAGCAACAGTTTCTAATTGCCATTCAAGCATCTATTGGAGCTAAAATCATCTCCAGAGAGACTATTTCGGCACTAAGAAAGGACGTGACTGCTAAGTGCTATGGTGGAGACATCTCCCGCAAAAGAAAGTTGCTGGAAAAGCAGAAAAAAGGCAAGAAAAAGATGAGACAAATCGGAAATGTAGAGGTACCGCAGAAAGCATTTTTACAAGTGTTAAAATTAGAAGATTAATCTTTGATACATCTGAGAGTATATTATCAAATATCTTTGAACATCCTTTGAGGGCATTGTACAAAAAAATGAATATAAAATGAAGTTTTACTCAATGATTGTCATGCTAATGGCTGTTTCTATGCCAATTTATGGGCAGGAAATTGAAGTAATAGAAGTGAGGTCGAATGATTCGATTATACTATACGCAGAAAATCATACAGATACTGAATTTGATGTCACTTTTTATGTCGATTTTACTGGTTTTGTGACCAATGAAAATAGCCCTATCTC